>JBKJQX010000213.1:0-36061 GCA_046594875.1 Vicinamibacterales bacterium | reverse complement strand
TTCGGGCTGCGATAGAACACTTTGGTCCACGTCTTGCCGCCGTCGGTGGTCTTGAAGACGCCGCGCATGTCATTGGGCGTCCACTCGTGGCCCGAGGCGGCGACGAACACGATGTTGGGATTGGTCGGGTGCACGATGATGCGGCCGATGGTGCCCGTGTCGGTCAGTCCCATCTGTTGCCATGTCCTGCCGGCATTGATCGACTTGTAGATGCCCGTGCCCGCCATGCCCGCGCGGAAGAGATTCGACTCACCGGTGCCCACCCACACAATCGAAGGGTTCGACGGTGCCACCGCCACGTCGCCAATGCTCGCACTGGCTTCACGCTCGAAGATGGGGCGCCAGGTCAGTCCGCGGTTCGCCGATTTCCAGACGCCGCCCGTGGCCGCACCCACATAAATGTTGCGGGCGCCCTGCACGTCTGCCACCGCGACCGACGTCATGCGTCCCGTGTGATTCGACGGGCCGATCGACTGCCACGGAATGAGTTTGTACGGCGACGCCGCGGTCATCGTCTTGTGCGTGCCATAACCAGCCAGAAGACCGGCGGCATCGGCCGGTGTCGTGATCTCGAGCAACTCGACGTCAAAGACCAGCAAGCCGCGGGGGGCGCCCGCGCGCGGGGTGTCGCCATAGGCCAGGCCGGCCGGAATCCAGAACCGCCGCTTCTCGCCCTTCACCATCAACTGCACACCTTCGGTCCAGCCCCTGATCACCCGGGTGACCCCGAAGGCCGCTGGTTCGCCGCGCACGACGGAGCTGTCGAACATCTGGCCGTCGGTGGTCCAGCCGCTGTAGTGAACCTTGATCGTTGATGCAGCGGTCGGCCGTTCGGTGCCGCTCCCTGGCGTCAGCACTTTCGACGCCAGGCCCGAGGCGGTCACGATGGCGTCGGGTGGTGCGGCGGCCACATCAGGCGGCGGAGGCAACTGGGCCGGTTGGCCTTGTTGCGCACCAACGGCGCCAATCGCCACGGTCACGATCGAGGCCAGCACCAGCGAGGGAATCCAAACGCGCATCGTCATGGACTAGAGTATGCTCCGCCGGATGACTCGATCCAAAACAACCGTGGTGGCCCTGGCGCTGGCAGTGGTGATGCTCGCGCTGGCGCCCGTTCCAGAAGCAGCGCCGCTGCAGGCGGGCGTTACTGCCATTCGAGCGGGTCGGCTCATTGACCCGGACACCGGCACGGTTTCGACAGACCAGGTCATCCTGGTCGCGGGCGGACGAATCTCCGCCGTCGGCAGAAACCTGGCCATTCCGACCGGGGCAACCGTGATCGATCTGTCACAGGCCTCGGTGATGCCCGGCCTTGTGGATGCACACACGCACCTGTGCATGCAGGTGATTGCCGGGCGCGATCACGGCAGCTACTACTACACGACCCTGAACGACCCAGACGCGTTTCGTGCCGTCGAAGGGGTGGCCAATGCCAGGGCCATGCTCGAGGCCGGGTTCACATCCGTGCGCGATGTGGGCAACGAGGGCAACTTCGCGTGTGTGCAGGTACGCAAAGGCATCATGCAGGGACTGATTCCAGGGCCGACGATGGTCACGGCCGGCCGGATCATTGCGCCGTTCGGTGGGCAGTTCCATCTGCAGCCCGACAAACCAGGGCTGGCGGAACCCGAGTACTTCTTTGCCGATACGCGCGATGAAATGGTGAAGGCCGTGCGGCAGAATGCGCACTTCGGCGCCACCGTGATCAAGATCGTTGTGGACGACCAGCAGTACATTTACTCGGTAGACGACATCCAGTTCATCAAGGCCGAAGCTGCGCGGGCCGGCCTCAAACTGGCGGCCCATGCGTGGACGCGGGCCGGGGCCAGGAACGCGGCGGAAGCTGCCGTGGATTCCATCGATCATGGGATCGACATGACCGACGAGATTCTGGCGCTGGCGAAGAAAAACAACGTGGCGCTTGTGGGAACGGAATTTCTTGTGACCAGCGACTCCTTTGACGGCGAATTCCACAAGCAGGTGGTGGACCGCCTGAGGCGTGCCTACAAGATTGGCGTCACGTTGGTGTACGGCACAGACGCCATTGAGGCCGTGGATGGCAAGACCCGCGGTGAGGTGGCGATCTCCGGTGTCGACCCTTGGGTAGAGGCCGGAATTCCGGCGCCGGCCATTCTCAAGGCCATGACCACCGAGGCCCATCGCCTGCTGGGTCTCGATGCCAGTCGCGGAGCGATCAAGGCGGGTCAGGCCGCAGACCTGATTGCGACGGCCGATGATCCGCTCGTGAGTATCGCCGCCCTCAAGAAGGTGCTGTTCGTGATGAAAGACGGACGCGTCGTCCGTCAGTAGTGTCAGGCGTCTTTCGCCGCGGCCATGCCCTTGGCTTCGTCCACGACCATCAGCAGCAGTCCTCCGACGATGAAGAACAGCAGGATGCTGGCCATGCCCACACGTTGAGAATAGGCACTGGTCAGTTCGCCGAGCAGGAATGGTCCCATGAACGCCGTGGCCTTGCCGGAAAACGCAAAGAAACCGAAGAACTCGGACTCGTGCCTTGCCGGCACGAAGCGGCCCATCAGTGAGCGTGACGCCGACTGATTCGGGCCGACGAAAATGCCCAGCAGGGTTCCTGCCGCCCAGAACCACGCCTTTGTCGGCGCCCACACCGCCATGCCCGTGGCCACCGACAGCATGACGATGGTGATCATGATCGTCTTCTTGCCGCCAAGGCGATCATCGACGAAGCCGAATAGGAACGCGCCCAGGCCTGACGTGACGTTGAGCCAGATGCCGAAGACAATGACTTCGCTCATCGTCATCCCGAAGGTGCCCTGGGCGTAGATTCCGCCGAACGCGAAAACCGTGACCAGGCCGTCATTGAAGACCAGCCGGGCCACCAGAAACTTGACGAGCTCCTTGAAGCGCCTCAGGTGGCGCGCGGTCTTCCCCAATTCCTGGAACGCCGCTTTGACACTGATTCGCGCGGCAGAGATCCGCTGTTCCGGCACGAACAGGAACATCGGTACCGCAAACAGAACGAACCAGCCGGCCACCAGCAGATTGGTCGCGCGGATGCCGGCATCCTCGGTCAGTCCGAACCACGGAACCTTGGTCACGAAGCCGACCAGCGCCAGGAGCATGCACACCGTGCCCCCGACGTAGCCGAGGCTCCAGCCCCAACCCGACACTCTGCCGATCCGTGCGGGTGAGGCAATGGACGGCAGAAACGCGTTGTAGAACACATTGCCGATCTCAAACGCCAGGTCGGCAACGATGAAGAGTGTGAGCGCGATCAGCGCGCCATTCGCCATGTCGGGCTTGATGAACGCCAGTGCGGTGGTGGCGCCCACGCAAAGGACGAGGGCGACGCCCATGAAACGCTTTCGTGCTCCGCCACGATCGGCGGCAGCGCCAAGGATCGGTGAGGCCAGGGCCGTCAGGATCGAGCTGATCATGACCGCGCGTGCCCACCACAAGGTGCCCGTGGCCTCGTCCGGCGCAAACGCCTTCGTGAAGTAGGTCGAGTAGATGAAGGTCACCACGAGCGTGGTGAAGGCCGAGTTGGCCCAGTCGTACATCGCCCATGACCAGACCACTTTCGGAACGTCGCGGCCGGGCGGTACGGCTGTTTCGGCAAGGGTCATGCAGATCTCATGGCGCGTGCCGCGATTCTACTCCTACGCGGAGCCTGCCCCGCAGCCTGGTGGCTGCGGGGCTCGTCCGGCATCACCCATGAGTGACCGGGACGGGGAGCAATCAGAAACGAATCGTCAGGCCAGCGGAGACCGGCAGTGACCAGCGACGGCTTCGGTCGTTGATGGGCTCGAGGCCCGTGCCTGCCAGACCGTCCTTCGGGGACAGGTCACCGCGCCAGCGAAGATCGGCCCCCAGTTGCAGCAAGAGCGAGTCGCTGAGCTTCGCCTGAAACCCCATGCTGGCCCCGAACACCGGCACCGTGGATTCCTCATACATATCCACACCCGACAGCGTCACGCTCGCGGCCGGCACGGTGAACTCGGCCGCAATGGCATCCACCATGGAGACGCCGCCGAACACGCCGACGTATGGTCGGAGCCGCGCGTCACTCGCACCCACGTACTGTCGGTATCCGAGTTCGAGGCCCATGGAGCGGTCCTCGTCAAACAGACCAAACAGCTCGAGACCGGCCACAGTGCCTACCGTCAGGCGGTCGGCCGTGCCCTTGGCCCATGAGAACTGCGCCCGCAGTTCTCCGGACGACGTCACGGCGTAGCCGAGACCTGCCTTCCACTGAAAGCCCATGCCAAAGATGTCGTTGTAGCTGCGGGCGCGGACCTGGGTCGGCAGCGCGAGCACGGTGCCGGTCCCCGCTCCGTGAAGATCGCCGGACAGCGCCCGTTCCGTTCCGACATCGAATGAGAGCGACCAGGGCTTCTCCTGGGCCTGAGCAAAAGCCGGGGAGGCGGCCATCAGGAGGACGCCGATCGCTCCGAGGGTCATACGTGCTGTTGTCATGATTCGTGTGTTCCTTTTCTGCAGGAGTGCCGCCAGGCGATGGTCATCACGGCCTTCTCCACTCACCTTACGAAGGGGAGCACTCGAAGATTGACTATAAATTAAAGTCATTTAATTGATACGCACATATTGGTCCTCAAACCGGTCCAATCTGAAAACGACCTTGCTTGATACTCCCCAGGATGTGTGCTCCGATGGACGACGCACATGTCCAACGCGGAAGCGTCCATCGCGCGCAAGGCCCGAATCCGCGAGGCCTCTTCATCGGTCTTCAACTACTGGTTCGGATATGTCGCGAATCTTTCCCTTGTGGTCTGGCTTGCCAGCCGTGCCTTTGTGGGGCGCCACTCGCAGCTCTCGGCGAGCATCTGGCTGATGGCCGCCGTATCGGGCGTGTTGTTATGGACGCTGTCGGAGTACGTCCTGCATCGGTATCTCTACCACGAGGTGGACTCGGTGCTGAAGGTCGGGCACGACCTTCACCACGAGGAGCCGCGTTCACTCCTCGGGGTGCCGTGGTGGATCACATCCATTGTCCTCGTCGGTGTGTACTACGGTGTGAGTGCTGTGGCTGATCCGGCCACGACGGGCGTGGTCATGGCCTTTGCGTGGCTGGGCTACGTCGGGTACTGCGCCATGCACCACGCCTTTCACCATGCCACGTGGCGAGCCCGCTGGTTCGTGAACGCCCGTCGGCATCACATGATTCACCACGCGCGCCACAATGTGAATTGGGGTGTCACCACCTCGCTCTGGGACCGGGTGTTCGGCACACGATCCTGACCCCCGCCGGCGCTGCGGCCCTGCGGTAGACTCTCACGCGTGAAACTTCCCGCTGCCTGGTTGCTGTTTGCCCTCCTGGTTCAGGCGCCGGTGGCGTCGCTCCCGCATCGCATCCTTGAAATCGAAGACGCCCGTGCCGACGATGTGTCGGTGCTGCTGACCGCGCTCAAGAGTGGCGATCCGTCGACGCAGCGTCTGGCGGTTCGTGCTGCGGGGCGGCTCGAGCGGCCTGCGCTCAAAGACGCGATCGTGCCGCTGCTGCGCGCGTCGGACCCGCTCGTGCGGGCCGAGGCGGCCAACGCGATGGGCCAGATCCGCGCGGCGTTTGATTACGGCGCGCTGCTGCGCGACGAGCCCTCCGGCGATGTGCGCGCGGTGATCTTCGATACGATTGGCCGTGTCGCGCCCGTGCCCGGCGAAAGCGAGCGCCTGCTCGTGACCGGCTTGACCGATGCGAGCGCACCAGCGCGTGTGGGCGCCGCCCGGGGCCTCGAGTCGTACTTCCGGCTGAACGCACGTTCGATCAAACCCGCGCCCGAAACGGTCACGGCCTTGCGGCAGGCGATACGCGACAACACCAACACGCACTTGCGGGAACTGGCGATGCTCACGTTGAACGTGGCCGGGGACAAAGACCCCGCGACGCTTGCGCTGGCGCTCGCCGACCCCGACCCCCAGGTGCGCCGCCTGGCCGTGCTCGGCTCCAGGCAGTGGGTGGACGACCCGTCGCCGATGGTGAGGTACGAGGCGATGCGCCTTGCCGGCACCTGCGACCGCGCGGTGCGTGCGCTCGGAGATCCCAGCGAGCTCGTGGTCCTGGCGGCCATCGATTTCGCGGGCAGGAGTGCGTGTCCAGCGACCGCAATCGAACCGCTTATCAAAGGCGGCAAGACGTGGCGCATTCGTTCCCGTGCGCTGGTCGCTCTCGCGCGCCTGGCGCCCGAGTCGGCCCGTGCCCACCTGCCGTCACTGGCCGCCGACCCGGTCTGGCAGGCGCGCACGTACGCCGCGGCGGCGGCGAAGCTGCTCAAGGACGGCGCCACCCTGGCGACGCTGGCGAAGGACCCACAGCCGAACGTCATGGCTGCGGCCATCACCACTGGTGCAGACGCGGTGCGAGCGCTCGCGAGCGACCATGCCGGCTTGCTCGACGCGGCAGCGCGCCTGCTGAAGGGCACACCTGAGTTGCCGGCTGCAGTGCCGCAGATGCTGGCCACACTCCAGCGCCTGACTCGCACGGGACGCGCGACCGTTCGCGACCCCCGCGTGCAGTTGCTCGAGCGACTCCGCGAATCTGGTGATCCCTCGATCGTCGAACCCCTGCGTGGCCTGCTGGCCGACCGCGACCCCGTAGTGGCGACGCTCGCGGCCGACATCATTTCCAAGGCCACCGGCAGTGTTGTGGCAGCCACGACGAAAACATACGTCGGCGATCCACTCCCCTCCGAACAGACGTTGCGCGACCTGCGCGGCGCAACCGCGCGAGTGACGATGGCCGGCCTGGGCACATTCACCATCGACCTGCTCACCGAGGACGCGCCGGTGACGGTGGCGGCGTTCGCGGCACTGGCCGATCGCGGCCTGTTCAACGGCCTGACCTTTCACCGGTTCGCGGCCAACTTCGTGATTCAGGGCGGCAGTCCGGGCGCCGATGAACTGGACGGCGCCACCAGCCAGTTCCTGCGCGATGAAGTGGGGATGGCCAGTCATCTGAGAGGCACGCTCGGAATCTCCACCCGCGGTCATGACACCGGAGACGGGCAGATCTTCGTGAACCTCGTGGACAACTTCCGGCTCGACCATCAATACACCGTCTTTGCCCGGGTGACCGCAGGCATGGACGTGGTGGATCGGGTCCTGGAAGGCGACGTGATCACGTCGATCACGATCACGCGCCGGCGATAGCCTCCGCCACGATACAATCGCGCCCATGTCCACCCGCAAAGTCCTGGAGACACTGGCCGAGATCTTGCGGCTGATGTACCACGACCCGCCTTCGGCTTGACTGCCCGCTCCACGGTCCCTGGATGGTGACCGAGGCACGCGAACAAAGCCGAAGCAGTTGACCGCTCGCGTGGCGCAGGATCGCAGACAATAGCGCTCATGCAGCGTATCCCCCTCGTTGTCCTGGTGTGCCTGGTCGTCGCTTCGCTTTCAGCCCAGGAGGCTGCGAAGCCGCCCGTTGGCTTCTCGCGCTCCTCCGCCGACGCGCTGGCGAAATACGAGCGCATCGTCCTCGATACCCCATCGGCTTCAAACGCCCGGACATGGCTGGAAAGGCTGACCGAAGTACCGCATGTGGCCGGCACTGCCGCAGAGAAAACAGTGGCCGACTACGTGCGCGATCGCATGGTCGAGTTCGGGCTGTCGGTCGAGACCGTGAAATTCGACGTCTTCCTCAACCACCCTAGGAAGGTGTCGTTGACGATGACGGCACCATCGCGGCAGGAGTTGGCGCTGATGGAAGACACGTATCCGCAGGATACGGCCGCCAGTTACCGCGGGCAGTTTCCGGCGTTCCATGGGTACGGTGCGTCGGGTGTGGCAAGCGGGCAGGTGATCTACGTCAACTACGGAGCGCCAGGCGACCACGAGCGGCTTAAGGCGATGGGGCTGTCTGTGGAAGGAAAAATCGCGCTCGTGCGTTACGGCGGCGCCTTCCGCGGCCTGAAGGTGAAGGAAGCCGAGGAGCGCGGTGCCGTCGGCGTCCTCATTTACTCCGACCCGGCAGACGACGGCTACATGCGCGGCGATGTGTATCCGGACGGCCCCATGCGTCCGGCCTCGGCGATTCAGCGCGGGTCGGTGCAGTACCTGTCGATTCAGCCGGGCGACCCTTCCACGCCCGGCGGCGTGCCGTCCATCGACGGTGCCACGCGCATCACGCGCGATCAAATGAAGAACGTGCCCAAAATTCCGTCTTTGCCTATCGCGCATCGCGAGGCAGAGAAACTGCTGCGGCAACTGGGAGGACCGCGGGTACCCGACGGCTGGCAGGGCGGATTGCCGTTTTCGTATCACGTAGGACCAGGCGGCGCGTCGGTGGAGATGACGGTGGAGATGGACGAGGGGCTGAAGCCCATCTACAACGTCATGGCCACCATTCCCGGCACCACCGATCAGGTCCTCGTCGTTGGCAATCATCGCGATGCGTGGACGCCAGGCGCGATTGATCCCAATTCGGGCACGGCCGCCATGCTCGAAGTGGCCCGATCGTTCGGCGTGGCCCTCAAGGCCGGGTGGAAACCGAAGCGCACGATCATTCTTGGATCCTGGGACGCGGAAGAATACGGGCTGGTGGGATCCACCGAATGGGTGGAAGCCAACGCCGCGATGTTGTCGCAGAAGGCGGTGGCGTACCTGAATCTCGACTCGGCCGTGTCGGGACCAGACTTCAGCGCCTCAGGCGTGCCCTCGCTTCGCGATGTCATGCGCGAAGTGGCGCGGCTTGTGCCCGATCCGCGCAAAGGCGGCAGCGTCGGCGCCCTCTGGGAGGGCCGGGCCAAAACAGCGTGGGCCCAAAGCGCGCCCGTCACCCTCGGCGGACCCGATCGCGAGTTTGACCAGCAGCTCGGACGGCTCGGGTCAGGCTCCGACTACACCGCGTTCCTCGACTTCCTCGGCGTGCCCGCCACCGACATGGGTTTTGGCGGCAGCTCGGGCGTGTATCACTCCGTCTTTGACAACTTCCGGTGGATGTCGATGTTTGGCGATCCGGACTTTGTCTACCACCAGGCTGCCGCTCAGTTGATGGGATTGTTGACAATGCGAATCGCCTCGGCCGATGTGGCGCCGCTGCGCTTTTCGGGCTACGCGCGCGCGCTGCGTGAAGACCTGGACGAGATTCGGACTGACGTGACCAAGCGTGCGCGTACTGCTGCGGGTGCTCCGTTCCTTCCCGACTTCGCGTCGATAGTCTCGGCGCTGGCCGACCTGGAAAAAGCGGGAGTGGCCGCCGACGCCGCCGCCGATCGCGTGGCCGCGTCTGGAGATGCCCCTGCCGCCGCGCGCATCAGCGACACACTCAGCCAAGTGGAGCGCGCGTTCCTGCATCCGCAGGGACTTCCGGGTCGGCCGTGGTTCAAGCACCAACTGATCGGTCCCGGCCTGACCACCGGCTACGCCCCGTGGCCGTACCCCGCCCTGCGCGAGGCGGTTGAGAAGAAGGACATGGCGATGTTCGGCGCGGAAGCGACGCGCGTGATGGCCGCGATTGCCGCAGGCACTGCCAAGTTGAGACAGGCGGCGGCCGTGACAGCGGGCCGGTAATCTTCCTTGATGCCGCCGCCCACCGCGGCCTCGGGTGCCGAGGCCCACGCGGCACTGCGCAACGCCGGCTGGGTTGTGGCTCAGCGCGGACTTCAGATTGCGATCGGGGCACTGTTCGCGCTGCTGGTGCCGCGTCTGATGGGCCCGCTGGTGTTCGGCCAATACGCGCTCATCACGTCGGTATCCCTCTGGTTCGCCCTGCTCAGCGGCCTCGGTGCCGTGTCGATGATGACGCGCAGTGTGCCGACGCTCGTCGCACGGGGCGACTTCGGCGGGTTGCAGAAGCTCGTGTCGGGCCTGGTCACGCTGCGTTTTGCCACGGGGTTCATCACCGGCGTGGGTTATCTCGTGTTGACGACGATCTGGTTGCGGGATATCGATGCCGTCGCGCTCGGGTTCATGGCCGCGGCGGTGTTTATCAGGACGCCCAGCAACGTCTGCTTCGCCCTGTTCCTCGGGTTGAATCAAGCCGGACGATGGGGCATGGGGGAGCTGCTGCGTCGATCGCTGACGCTGGTATTTGTTGTGCTCGGGTTCAATCTCGCCGGTCTCCGTGGGGCCTGCGCCGGATGGTTTGCGGCCAACACGTTCGTCCTCTTCATTGGCCTGTGGATGGGCCGCGACCATCTTCGCTGGTCGGCGATGTGGCCCGACAGGCACTTCATGGCGCCCTTCCTGCGAACGGGCGTGTACTTCGCCGGTGGAAACATCCTGCTGACTATTTCGCAACGCACCGGCGAGTCGCTTGTGCATCTGACCACGCATGACTTCACCCAGGTGGGCTATTTCGGCGTGGCCTACGGCATGTTCGCCGCCGGCACGCAGGCGTTGTGGCATGTGGCGGTCGCTTTCGCGCCCCTTCTGATCTTCTGGAATGAGCGCGGCGACACCGCCACCTCAGCGGTCTGGACTGAACGTCTCCTCGCGTGGTTGACAGTGGCCGCCATGGCGGGCGTCATCGCGGTCGTCTTCATCGGCGACATGGCCGTGACCTGGCTGCTGGGCGCAGAATTTCTGCCCGCGGCAAGCAGCTTCGTGCCGCTGTCGATCGCGTTCGTGGCCGTGGCCGTGAGCAGCGTGGGCCGACTGCAGACGCTGGTCGCAGATCGTCCCGGCGTCTCGGCGACCGCCGCCGGTGTGGAACTGGCGACGTTCTGGATCGCTGGCTGGTTGCTGGCCACCGGCGCCGGCAGTGTCGGCGCGTGTGTGGCCGTGCTGGCCGGCGCGATGATGAATGCGGGGTACCTTGCGTGGGCGCTTCGCCGTGAGCGGCCCTACTCACACAAGCCCGCCGTCCAGGCCGCGCTCCTGGGACTTCCGGTGCTCCCACTGGTCTGGTTCGCCGAGTCGCCAATCCTCGACGTCGCCTTGCTCATCGTCGCGCTCGCGGGGTACGCGGCGCTGCTGTTGGGCACCCGCGTGGTGACGATCGCCGAACTCGGCGGGCTGGTCCGCAGCCTGCGCAGAGGACGCGAGCTCAAGACGCCCATTGCCGTTGACGTGTAAATCTCGGCCTTGAAACCCAGGCCGAGCTACGAGTCCTTGTCCACTTCGTCCCAAATCTTGTGTTGGTGGGTTTCTTTGAGCAGCAGTGACCCGACCACAAACGTGATCGCGGCCACGCTGATGGGGTAGTAGAGCCCGGCGTAGATGTTGCCCGTGCGCGCGACGATGGAAAGTCCGATGAGCGGGAGCAGGCCGCCAAAGACGCCGTTGCCGATATGGTACGGCAGCGAGAGGGCGGTGTAGCGGATGCGTGCTGGGAACGCTTCCACCAAATACGCCGCGATAGGCCCATAGACCATGGTGACGAGCACGAGCTGAATGAAGACCAGCCCGATGAGTTTCCAGGTGGCCGGCGTTGAGGCGAGTTCAGCCAGGGTGCGGTACGTCAGGACCTCAGGCGCAGGCGTCAGGGCGCCGTTGACCATCGTCTGTGGCGTCAGGCTGACGGCGCCGGTTACGGCGCTGCGTTGCGAGATGACCGTGACCACGTTTGACCCGGCCGCCTGCTGCATCGCGTGATAAATGGGGATGTAAGAGACGGCGGCGAGCAGGCACCCGGCCATCATCAATCGCTTGCGGCCGAAGCGATCCGAGAGGCTGCCCATGACGATAAACAGGGGCATCCCCAGCAGCAGCGCGGCGGCCACGATGTAGTTGGCCGAGGTGGCATGCACTT
Source organism: Vicinamibacterales bacterium (assembly GCA_046594875.1). GTDB lineage: Bacteria > Acidobacteriota > Vicinamibacteria > Vicinamibacterales > SCN-69-37 > SYFT01. The sequence goes on along the minus strand of JBKJQX010000213.1, from coordinate 24,372 downwards.
TCAGGATGGCCTGCAGGTAGAACAGCGCGTAGAACTGGCCCGTGTTCCAGATCACGCCCTGGCCGGCGGTGGCGCCAAAGAGCGAAATCAGCACACGTTTGAGGTTCACCCACTCTGTGAAGGCTTCCTTGAGTGGTTGGGCCGACGTCATACCCGTGCTCTTGATGTGTTCGAAGATCGGCGACTCCTTCATCCGAAGGCGGATGTAGAGCGAGATGCCGACAAGGAAGATGGAGATCAGGAACGGGATGCGCCAACCCCAGGCGCGGAAGGCCTCTGGGCCCAGCCAGTTTTGCACAACGAGGATGACGACCAGCGACAGGAACAGGCCAAGCGTGGCGGTGATCTGGATGAAGCTGGTGTAGAAGCCGCGCTTGCCGTCTGGCACATGTTCGGCGACGTAGACCGCGGCGCCCCCGTACTCGCCGCCGAGCGCCAGACCCTGCAGGACGCGAATCACCAGAAGGGCGATCGGTGCCGCCATGCCGATGGTTTCGTACGTGGGCAGAATGCCGACCACCGCCGTGGCCCCGCCCATGATGACGAGCGTGACCAAAAACGCATACTTGCGGCCCACCCGGTCGCCGATGCGGCCGAAGACGAGCGCGCCGAACGGGCGCACCACAAATCCGACGGCAAATGTTGAGAGGTACGCGATCAGCGCAAACGTGTCATTACCCTGCGGGTAAAACAGCGGAGAGATGATGGCGGCGAGGCTGCCGAAAATATAGAAGTCGTACCACTCAATCATCGTGCCGACAGACGACGCGGCGATGACGTTCCAGAGACGCGGATGGCGGTGGTGACGATGAGGCACGGGCGAGAGCGTACCTCAGATGTGGTTCTTCGACCTGATACAATTCGCGGCAACCGCGTGATGAGTTGCCGCCTTTCAACTGCCGTGTGGCCATGTGTTCTGCTGGCCGGTGTTGTGTTTGCGCCCCGTGCACTGGCGCAGGCGCCCGCACCCATGCCCCAGGCGCCGGCCGCGCGGCCGACGGGCCCGATCATCACCGACATCACGAAGATCGACCCCGAAGTCTTTGAGGCGGTGGCCGCCAGGCTTCCCGACGGTCGCGCGCCGCGCATCGATGGCCGTCTTGATGATGCCGAATGGCAACTGGCGCCGGTCCAGGGCCGATTCATCCAGCGCGAGCCGGCGTTCGGGTTCGAGTCCACCGAGCGCACCGAGTTCCGGATCCTCTACGACGACAAGACGTTGTACTTCGGCATCTGGGCGTTTGATGCCGATCCCAAGGGCATCATCGCCAGCGAAATGAAACGGGACGCCGGCCTGCGCAAAGGCGATCAAATCAAGATCACGCTCGACACCTTTCACGACCACCGCAACGCCTTCTATTTTTCGACCAATCCGCTGGGCGCGCTCAAGGACGCACACTCGGTGGAGGAGGGTCGCACGATCAACTACGACTGGAACGCCGTGTGGCAGAACAAGACCACCATCGACGACCGGGGCTGGTATGTAGAGATCGCGATTCCACTCAGCCAGTTGCGCTTCAACGGCGGCCCGGGTGAGACCGTGTGGGGCCTGAACGTGTGCCGCATCATCATGCGGAAGAACGAAGAGACGTATTGGGTGCCGTTCCCGCGCGAATGGCAGGCCCTGGGGTTTGCGCGCATGTCCGGCGCCGGGGTGCTGAAGGGGTTGCGCGATGTCACGCCCAGGCGTCGCGTGGAGTTTGTGCCGTTTGTATCCCCCCGAATGGTTCGAGACTACGACGCGGGCACTCCGACGCGGACGACAAGTGATGTGGGGTTCGATTTTAAGGTCGGCCTGTCACAGAGCTTCAACGCCGACCTGACCTACAAGACGGATTTTGCGCAGGTGGAGGCCGATCAGGAAGTGGTCAACCTCTCTAGGTTCAGCCTGTATTTTCCCGAGAAGCGCCAGTTCTTCACCGAGGGCGCGGGGACCTTCGATTACAGCCAGAACGCAGGCGCCACGGCGGGTCCCGGTTTGCTGACGCTGTTCTACAGCCGCCGCATCGGATTGCAGGACGGGCGAGAAGTGCCGGTCCTTGCCGGGGGTCGCATTACCGGCCGGGCGGGGCACACCACAATCGGGGCGATGAACGTCGAGACGGATGCCACTTCGGGCATGCCCCGCGCGAACTACTCGGTGCTGCGCGTGAAACGCGACGTGTTCGCCAAGTCATCGATTGGCGGCATCGTGTTGAATCGTTCGGGCGGCGGGCGTCCGGGCAACCAGGCCGTGGGGCTCGACGGCGTCTTTACGATCGGTGCCAGGCTCGACGTGATCATGGCCGGGGCCAAAACATTCACGCCCGATGTGCGAGGCAGGGACTGGGCGGGCGCCGCGCGCGTCCGCTGGACGCACGATGTGTTTGATGCCGGTGTGACCTTTCTCGACGTGGGCGAACGTTTTAATGCGGAGATGGGGTTCATCCCACGCACGGATATTCGTACGGTCGGTGCGCAGGCGGCGTGGACGCCCCGCCCGGATTGGCCCGGTGTGCGCCAACTGCGTTTCAACGTGAACTCGTCGTATGTGGAGAATCACGCCGGGCGCAGGGAATCGCAGTCGATGGGATACGACGCCATCCTGACGGCCCAGAGCAGCAGCAACGTGCGTGTGGGATTTGAGACACAGTACGACTTCCTGCCGTTCGACTGGTCCACCGCCGGGGGACTGATTCCCAGTGCGGGATATACCTGGCGCACCTGGAGGGCATCCTATGGCTCGAACCAGGCCCGGAGAGTGTACGGTTCGGTCGGCGCCGATACGGGTGGGTACTACAGCGGCGATAAACAAACCGTGCGTGCCGAACTGAGTGTGGTGCCGACAGACACGCTGCTGCTCGAGAACGTCTACACGCGCAACCGGATCGTGTTGCCCGAGACGGGCCCGTTTGTCACGAATGTGCTCAGCACGCGCGTCAGTTATTCGTTCTCGCCCGATCTGTTCGTAAAAACGTTTGTTCAGGTCAACGACGCCACGCGCACCGCCAGCCTGAACGTGCTGTTTTGGTACATCTACCGCCCGGGCAGCGACTTCTACATCGTCTATAACCAGGGATTTGAGACCGCCGTGCCTGGGCCCAGGGACTTGCGCACGCGTGGGCGGTCACTGGCCATCAAAGCCACGTATTGGCTCTCGCGTTGAGCCGGTTTTTAACCTGACCGGCTCCGGGCCGGTCAAAGTCAGCAGGGAGATTTGCTTATGTTGCGACGAGGAATGATTCTGGCAGTGCTGGCGGTGGTGATGACGAGTTCGGCCTGCGCGGTGCGCGCCCAGCCGGGTGGCGGCAACTGGGTGTCGCTGGGCCAGCGGAACGTGACCGACCGCCTGGACCACGACACGGTCGTGGTCACGGCGTCGAGGGGTACGTTCACGGCGGTCAAGTTCACCGTCCAGCGTCGCGCCGTGGACTTTCATCGCGTGGTGATTCACTTTGCCAACGGCGGCGACCAGAACGTCGAATTGCGCAACACCATTCGTGCCGGCGGCGAATCCCGCGTGATCGACATCGACGGCGCCGATCGCGTGATCCGGTCGATTGACTTCTGGTACGACACGGCCTCGATCGGCCGCGGCCAGCGGGCCACAGTGCGCATCTTCGGCAGGCACTAGCCAGATCAATGATCCAGATGGCGCTCCCATCGCGTTGTTCGATTCGCGCATCGAGTCGCTCAATCTGGACAATCGATTCACCGTGGCCGCCGACGGTCAGCGATTCCTGATCAACGTGGCCGCTGAAGCCGCAGCGGCCGCGCCCCTGTCGATCGTGTTGAACTGGACGTCACTGATCAAGAAGTAGCCAAAGCCGCGCATCACCGCACAATCGCCCGCACGACCATCGTCAGCGGCGACGGGTCCAGATCGCCGCCGATCACGGCCACGAATTTCTGACCGTCCTTCGTCACGTCGAATGCAAGGTTCGACGCGATGATATTCGGGACCTTGAACAGCGTCTGAACGGCGCCGAAATCTGGTACGCCGGCGGTCCACGTGACGGGCACCGCCATGATCGCGGGCGTACTGTCGACCGCTGACAGGAAATACAGCTCTTGGCCGTCGCCGCGCCATCGCGCGAAGTCACCCTGCACGGCCGTCACCGGAATATTGGCGCCGGCCCCCGAATACGGCTGAACCTGCAACCGGAGCTTGCCGCCCTCAGACACCGTGAGCGCAATCCACTTTCCGTCCGGCGAGAACACGGGACGGGTGTTGCGGGAGCCGTCCGGCGAGATGGGTCGCGGATCGCTGCTGCCATCGAGCGGCATCGCAGCCGTCCGGGTAACGGTGCCGTTGATCATATAGACGAGGGCATCGCGCCCATCAGGGCTGACGTCAGTCACGCCAATAAACGTTTTCGTGGCCCGAATCATCCGGGGCGGTCCCGGGGCGCTGGCGTCGAACTGGCGGACGCCGGTCCCGCTTCCCACGATGATCGAACTGCCGTCCCGGGTCCAGGCCGGACTGACGAACGTCGTACCCGTGACTCGGGAATCGACGTTGCGCGCGATGTCGTACTTCCAGATACCGAACAGGCCGGTGTCGCCGGCTCGTGCGACCGCGATCGAGCGCTCATCCGGGGAGATGCGGATGTCGCGAAACGACGCGGCCTCGCCCGTCATCGAGAGCAGTGCCCCGGCGCGAGAAAACCAGGCGATGCGATGGCCAAAAGACAACCCGCCAGGCGGATCGAAGTAGACGAGCGTCGGCCCGCCGGCTGCCACCATCGAGACGTGGGTGGAGATCACTCTGGGATTGCCCGAGAGTGTCGCCGTCGCACTGTCGAACGGCTGCCCCACCAGTTCCGTCCCCTTGCGGTAGAACAAGTCGTGGTCGTCGAACGCCACTTCCGAGATTCGGCCCGGCACGAGCAGCGTCGGCTCTTTCGAATCGACGGACCCGACATACACGCCGGCGCCTGCCGCCGTCTCGTCCGAGTAGGGGAATCGGACCACAAGGAACCTGCGCCCGTCCGGCAGCCAGACCGGCGAGAACCAGCTGACGTTCTCGCCAATGGCCGGCAGCACTTCCACCGGAGGGCCGCCGGCGGCCGGCACGCGCGACAGTGGCATCCGGTAGTCGAGGTGAAAGAGCAGCGTATCGTCCGGCCCCCAGGCTGCGGCGCTGCGCGGATTCGTCATCGCCGTGATGTCCTGCGCAGCGCCGCCGTCTGACGGCACCTGCTTCAGCTTGTCGCCCTGCACGAACGCGATACGCCGGCCGTCGGGCGCCCACGCCGGGAAGGCTCCATCTTCCGTGCCCGCGACTGGGCGAGCGACTGCCGAGTCGATGGCGCGGACGAAGATCTGGCGGCCTTTTGGCGTCTGGCCGACAAATGCGATCTGCCTGCCGTCGCGCGAGACGGCGAGACCTCCCGACCGGGCAGGGTTGGCTCCCGGTGAGATGCGGACGTCCGGAGGCAGCAGCACCGCGGAAGACAGTGCCGTCGCGAGGTCGTCGGAGCGTTGTCCAAACAGGTAGCGGCCGAGCCCGAGCCCTACGACGACGGCGACGAGCGCGACGATCGACGGAATCAGGAAACGACGCGATGAGCGCGCGAGGATCGGTGCCGTGAGACCTGCCGTGCTCGAAGACGAACCGCCGGATGCGATGACCTGCAGTTGGAACGCCAGATCGCGGGCCGATTGAAAGCGTTCTTCGGGTTGCTTCTCGAGACAGTGCCGGAGCAAGGGTCCGATCGGGCCGGAGGCGACGACCGCGGCATCGGGCAGATCGAGCGGGTCCTGTTTGAGGATGCCGCCCAGCATTTCGATGGCCGAATCGCCCGCGAACGCCCGGGTGCCGGTGAGCATCTCGAACAGTACGACACCGAACGCGAAGATGTCCGCGCGGTGATCGGCCGGCTGTCCCCGTACTTGTTCGGGCGCCATATAGCCGACCGTGCCCAGAATCATTCCGGGAACGGTGGCGCCGCCTGCCGGCGAGACTGCGGTTTGCATCTCGGCGGTCGCCTGTGTGGTAGCCCTGGCCAGGCCGAAGTCGAGAATCTTGACGCGCCCGTCGGTGGTCAGGAACACATTCTCGGGCTTGAGATCGCGATGCACGATGCCCTTGCCGTGCGCGGCGGCAAGCCCTTGCGCGATCTGCACGGCAATTTCCAGTGCCTTGGTCCGCGGGAGTCCACCCGTGCGCGACGTGCCCGACGAGGCTGACTGCGGCGTCCGATGGATCGTGTTCTCGGGCGACGCGGCTGCGCCGTCCAGACGCGCGCGCAGCGTCTGGCCGTCCAGCAGTTCCATCACGACATAACTGACGCCGTCATCGGTGCCGATGTCGAAGACGCTGATGATGTTCGGATGCGACAGCGCGCCCACCGCTCGCGCCTCGCGCTCGAACCGCGCGAGCGCGTCGGGGTCGCTGCTGACCGAGGCCGGCAGCACCTTGATGGCAACCTCGCGCCCCAACCGCGCGTCGAGTGCGCGGTAGACCTCGCCCATGCCTCCGGCGCCAATTTTCGCGACAACCTCGTACGCGCCCAAACGTGTGCCCGAAGCAATGATCATGAAGCTCGCGAATCATAGCAGCAAGAGTCGGGTCGCCGTGGGGTTGCGTTGGGGACTCAAGATCTCCGAGAATGCCGTCTCCATGTCACAGAATCCGATTGACCTGACCTTGCGGCAGTTTTCCGAGGCCTGGCGCCTCATGTGCACCGAGGCGCCTGGCTACGCTCGACTCGATGCCGATGGCCTCGAATGCGTGTTCAGCGGCCTGCCGGTCGCGTTCTTCAACGTCGGCCTGGTCACTGGGCGAGATGTATCGGCCGCCGAGCTCGAGCGACAGGGCCGGCGCGCGTGCGAGTTCGCGGCCGACAAGCAGGTGCCGTGGCTGTTCGTGACCACGCACGAAGCCCTCGCGCCTGGCACAGACGCGGCGAGTGCGCTTGACGCCTGCGGTTTGGCGCCCATCATGACCCTCACGGGCATGGAGGCAGACCGCGTAGCACCGGTGACACGTGTGCCGGATGGCCTTGAACTGACGGTGCCGCGAGACGCGGCGGCCTGTTCGTCGTTGCTCGACGTCAACAGCGCTGCCTACGACATGGATCTGGAACCGGCCAAGGCGATCATGGGCACACCGGCGTTCTGGGCGCCGCACTTCCCCGTGCTGGCCCTGGCCGGCGGAAGCCCGGTATCGACGTCCGCCGTGCTGATGGTGGATGGGTACCGCTACGTCGCGTTGGTCGCGACCACGCCCGGGCATCAGCGGCGCGGTTACGCGGATGCGGCGATGCGTCAGTCGCTCGACGCGGCCGCCAGAGCACACGGCGAGCGGCCGACGTTCCTGCACGCGACCGACGCCGGCAAGCCCGTCTATGAGCGGATGGGGTACCGCGCGACCGCCACGCACGGGGTCTATCTCGAGAAGCGCTTCCTGGAAGGACACTGACCCGCGCGCAAGGCTCGGGGCTGATGACTGACATGGACGCCGGCTTTCGCCCCGCCGGCCCAAGGGCACGACAGACCCGCCCCGTGTCCGGCTCGAGAAAATCAGTCCCGGTCGCGGCTGAGAGTATTCATGGACAGCGTGAGCGCCGTGGTATCGATGGCGCCGACTCGGCGGCTGACCAGGAACACCTGGCCGTCGAGGGTGTCATACAGCGTGTTCCCGTTTTCCTTCAGTTCCACCTGAAAGAGCTTCCGCGGGGTGCCGAGCGTGATCGCGTTGCCAGTGACAGCAACCGGCACGGCCACGATGTTCGACTGCTGATCAATGTAGTAGATCTCACGTCCATCGGATCGCCAGATCGGATTGCCGCCGCCATCGCGTGAGACACGCCAGCGCTCCCCGGGGTCAGGAAAGGTCTGGATATATACTTCCCGCCGGCTCGTTTCGTCGGAGTCGTAGGCGACAAAGCGGCCGTCCCTGGACGCCCGGGCGCTCCTCTTGAAGGAGGGTGTCGTGAGATAGGGACGCGTGTCGCGCGTCTTCGGGGAATAGATGCCCAGATCCTTCAGGGTCTCACCAGAGGCCCCCAGTGAGAGCAGCAAGGACCCGTCGGCCAACCAGTCATGGGGTTGCCCCCCCTGCCCGGGACCCGCCAGCACGACGGTTTCGTCGTTGCCTCCTCTTGCGGAGCGCTCGTGAATGGCGAACTGACCACTGGCCTGCATCGACTGAAAAGCGACGCGGCGGCCGTCAAGCGACCAGATCGGATACGTCTCATCTTGGGGGGCCGTGGTCAGGCGAGTTCCCGTGCCGCGCTCGATGTCGTAGACCCAGATATCGCCGGCGTTGGCTTCGTCGCTGCGATCGACGGCCACCATCGAGCCGTCGGGCGACAGCCGAGGCACGTAGAAATTGCCCGGCGGCGCAATCGGACCCAGGTCTCGACCGGCCCGGTCGATGCGCGCGAGTTCGTCTCCGCTCGCGAGCCCGCCGGTCCGGTGGACCAGCATGCCGTTCCGGGCGACTGAAAACATCCCGAAGCCGTTGCGCGGGTCGAATTGGACCCCTGCCTGAACAAGTCGTGACTCGCCGGTGACCTGGAACCGTTCCACATCAAACGCTTGCGCTCGCACGTTGCCGTCCTGCCACCAGAGCAATTCGCCTGCCGGCCAGAACTCCCCCTTGGAATTGCTCCGGAGCACCACCTTGTGCTCCCGGTTGTCGAGGAAACCAACACGAAGTTCTCCCATCGGCTCGCTGTCGGAGTAGCTCCGTGACAGGTAAAGGAACGCCGAGCCGTCCGGGAGGAACGACGGGAAGAGCCGCTCGACATCGCCGTCATCTTTGATTCCGATCATCTCCGCGGCACCGCCCGAGGCCGGGACCCTGGCGAGACCGCTCTGGCTGGCAAAGACAATGACGCCCTGCTGATTCCAGGTTCCGCCGCACCGCTCTCCGGGTGCCTCAGTCAGAACCTCGACGACTGCGGAGTCAATCGCGACCTTCTTGAGTTTGTGGTCGGCGAAGAAGCCGATCCTGCGGCTGTCCGGGGCCCAGAAGGGAGAGAGTCCATTTTCCGTTCCTGCCAGCGGCCTCATCGACCCGTCGGCGAGTGATCGCAGCCACAATGTGCTGACCCCGGTGGCCGTGCGCGCGCCGAAGACCAGGGCACTGCCGTCGGGCGAGACCGCGAAGCCGCTGCCCACGACAAACGTCGCGCCGTCGGGCGGCAGGAGGCTGGCCATGACTCGCTGCGTCGGGATGGTGTCCCGTGTCCCCATCCACAACGCCCCGGCGACGCCGATCGCAGCCACAGTGAGGATCCACGGCACGATCAGTCGGAGGCGGCTTGTGATGCCAGCAGGCAGCGGCGTGACGCGCGCAGGCGCATCTTCGTCATCGTCGCTCAGTTCGAGACGCGCATCGGCAATGTCGTGCAGCCGCTCACGAAGGTCGCGCGTCAGACACCGGCGGAGCAGGCGCCGGACACGCGTGGGTGTCGCGTCCGGCAATTTCGCCCAGTCCACCTCGCGCGTCAGCACCGCCGCCAGCACGTCGCTGACCGTCTCTCCTGCAAAGAGCGCACGACCGGTCAGCATCTCGTGGAGGACGACGCCGAAGGCCCAGATGTCGGCGCGTTTGTCCACCGGGCGGCCACGCGCCTGCTCTGGCGCCATGTAAGCGGCCGTGCCGAGGATGATGCCCATCGCCGTCATCGCCGGGCTGGTCATCGTCGGTGAGTTGTAGGGCGTCGCTTCAGCGGCGCCACTGCCACTCGCGTCCATGGCTTTCGCCAGGCCGAAGTCGAGCACCTTCACGCCGCCGTCCGGCGTGAGCTTGATGTTCGCGGGTTTGAGATCGCGATGCACGATGCCGCGTTCGTGCGCGTATTCGAGGGCGTCGGCTACCTTGGCGGCGCACGCCAGCGCTTCGTCGAGCGGCATCGGCCCGCGCGCCAGGCGCTGGGCCATGTCCTCACCGGGCACGAGCTCCATCGCCAGGAACCGCTGGCCGTCATTTTCGTGCAGTCCATGAATGGCGGCAATGTTCGGATGGTTCAGCGAGGCCAGCACCTTGGCCTCGCGATCGAATCGGGCGAGGCGGTCCGGATCGGTGGCCACCATTGGCGGCAGGACCTTGATGGCGACGTCGCGGTCGAGCGTCGTGTCGCGCGCGCGCCACACCTCGCCCATGCCGCCTTCGCCGAGCTTGTCGAGCACTCGATAGTGCAGCAGGTGTTCGCCTGTATGCATGGGCATTGTCGCGCGCGCTACGGCTGACGACGGCCGCCGGGCGCCTTCGCCTCGAGTTCCTGGAACCAGTTCAGGACGACGCGGATGTCGTACGCGATCTTGGCCGGCGCCGCGCCGTCAGGGACAACCACCAGGAAGCGCTGGCCGTCGGCGGTGGGATCGTACGAGACGAGGCCACCCGGGCGGGAAAAGAGTGTGACCGGCTCGGCGAACGCTTTGAGATCGGCAGACACGACCCGCACACTCTTCAGTGCATCGCCCGACAGGAAGAAAATTTCATTCGACCGGGACCAGATCGGCTGTGTACCCAGCCCAGACGAGATCATCCGCCGCCACCCCGTGGCGATCTCCTGCACGTAAACGGCCTCGCCGGCATTGCTGGCTGCGGCATAGGCAACAAACCGGCCGTCTGGCGAGAGGCTGGGCCCAACGGCGGCCGGCGCGGCCAAATGTTCGTAGGTCGATCCGCCGTCAAGGCGCAGGAAGGCGATTGACGCCCCCTTTGGATTCAAAGACTGCACCGCGAGCCGTTTGCCATCAGCCGAAATCGACAGCGGCGCGGTGAACTCGCCGACCCCGGCCGCACCCTGGGCCACTTGCTTGCCTTCGCCACCGATGTCGGCGTCAATCTGCCAGACGCCGGTCGCGGAAGGATTGGCAGAATTGGACCTCGCAAAGTAGATCCGCTGGCTGTCGGACGACCACACCGGAAAGTTGTTGGTCCCGACGCTGGTGAGCGGCTGGCCGCCGGCCCGGTCCGTGTAGAAGAGCCACAGATCTATTCGATTTCCCGTCCCCCTCACGACAGCCGCGATCCGGCGCCCGTCGGGCGACAGGCGCGCCATCGCGATCGAACCGGTCCCGGCGGAGAGTCGCGTCTCGGTTGCTTTGCGATCGAGCCATGCCATTCGGACGGGTGCCTCCCTCGCGAGGTCGGGGACATAAATCAGATCGCCACGCGGCGAGACGTCGTAATACGAACTTCCCGTGACATTCACATTCACCACGCGGACGCCCTCAACCAGTTTCACCGGATCCGACGTCGCCGTCAGGGTTCCGTTGTCGAAGGTCCGGCCGTAGAGCGTGCCATTCACCACGTACAGCAGGTGGCCGCTGGTGGTGACGCGGGCCGACCGCCCGGCCGCCACCAGCACGCGGCGTTCATGCGTCCGGAGTGACTCGGCCACGATTTGTGCCTGGTCCCACGTCGCGGTCCCGCCCCGCAAGCTGAACAACACCCATTCCCCGCCCGGCAGGAGCTGCGGGTCGGCCGCGGCCTCGTTCTCTTTCACCTGGACAACGGTTTCCAGACTGCCACCGTTCTCGGGAAGCCGCGCGATGTGGCCACCGACCCCGACATAAACGTGGCCGTCGTCGGCCCAATCGACACCAAAAGGACGGCCTGGAATCGGCCCGCCGATCTCTTCCGCGGGTCCACCCGCGACCGGAACTCGCCAGACTTTCTCGAGCGCGAAGAACCCGATGTACCGGCCGTTCGGCGAGAAGAACGGCGCGCGAACGTCGTTGGAGCCCTCGGTGAGCTTCATCGACTGTTCCTCGTTCAAGCGGCGCACCCACAGATTCTGTTGCCACTCGAACGCCAGGTCGGTGCCCAGTGGAGAGATGGCAATTTCGCGGTTCGTGGGATTGGTAAAGTCCACGAGATCTCCAACGAGCGACCCTGCGGTGACCGCGCCCCTGGATGATGCTCCGCCTTGCGCAGCGGCGCCGGAGGGAAGTTCCACGGCAAAGCGGACGACGGGTGCGGCAGCCAAGGGATCAGTCGGCCTGAGCCACGACGTCGCCGCGAAGGTCACGGCCGCGACGGCCGCGACGAGCGCCCATGCGAGAGGCTGACGCCAAATCGGTGAAGACACCGCCGCGGCAGATCCGGCCGGCGCAGGTCCACCGGCCACTGCCTGATCGAGCGCGATGCGCGCCTCGCCGATGTGCTGCAGCCGCGTCTTTGGATTGCGATCGAGGCATCGGGCGATAAGGTGCCTCAGGCCCGGCGGCGTTGTCGCAGGCAAGACTGAGAAATCCACGTCCTTGCTCAACACCGCGACCAGCAGGTCGGGCACGTCGTCGCCCTCGAACGCGCGCCGCCCCGTGAGCATCTCGTACAGCACGCAACCAAAGGCCCAGATGTCGGCCCGCCGATCCACGGCTTTGCCGCGCGCCTGCTCAGGCGCCATGTAGGCGGCGGTGCCGAGGATCATCCCCATCTCGGTCATCGCCGGACTGGTCATCGTCGGTGAGTTGTAGGGCGTCGCTTCACCGGTGCCGCTGCCAGCGCGGCTAGGGCCACGCCCTGCTGTCGGGTCCATCGCCTTCGCGAGGCCGAAATCGAGCACCTTCACCGTGCCGTCGGCGCGGACTTTGATGTTCGCGGGCTTCAGATCGCGATGGACGATCCCTTGCTCGTGCGCCGCCTCGAGCGCGTCTGCGATTTGTTTCGCGATGGGGAGTGCATCGTCAATCGACATCGCGCCCTGGGCGATACGGTGCGACAGGTCCTCGCCCTCGACCAGTTCCATCACGAGCGCGGTGCACTCGGGCGTCTTCTCCAGCCCGTAGATACCGGCAATGTTCGGGTGATTGAGGGCCGCCAGCACTTCCGCTTCGCGCTGGAAGCGCATCAGCCGATCGGCGTCGGCCGCCACCGCGGCCGGCAGCACCTTGATTGCCACCTGCCGCTTCAAGTTGCTGTCAGTCGCGCGATACACCTCACCCATCCCGCCGGCGCCAAGAGCGCCGACGATTTCATAAGGACCGAGGCGGGTGCCTGGAAGCAGGGACAAGATGGAGCTGGATTATACCTGCGACGCTCGCCGCGCCCGCCGTCACGGACAGACCAACGGCCGCTCGTACGACGTCTACCGCGACGTCCATGGGGTTTTCCTTTGAGGCGAAACGGTAACAACCCACGTGGCCGGGACGCGCGAACGCCTATAATCCCCGCAACCCCAGATGACCCTACCCGTCGGCATACGTTTTGGCCCCTACGAAGTCGTCAACCTGCTTGGTGAAGGAGGCATGGGGCAGGTCTACCGCGCCCGTGACACGGCCCTGGGCCGCGACGTCGCGCTGAAGATCCTGCCCGAGCTGTTCGCCGCCGACGCCGACCGATTGGCGCGCTTCGAACGCGAGGCGCAGGCGCTGGCATCGCTCAACCATCCCAACATCGCGCAGGTGTACGCGATCGAGACGATCCCGGCGGGCCCGACATCCGCGCAGGGCGGCCGCGCCATCGTGATGGAACTGGTCGACGGCGAAGACCTGTCCGAGCGCATCACGCGAGGCCCCATCCCGCTTGACGAAGCGCTGCTGCTGGCGCGCCAGATCGCCTTCGCGCTCGAAGCCGCGCACGACGCCGGCATCATTCATCGCGACCTCAAACCCGCCAACATCAAGATCCGCCCGGACGGCACGACGAAGGTGCTCGACTTCGGCCTCGCCAAGTCCTTCGGCTCTGACGCGATGACGTCGGCGTCTGCGCTGGCGAACTCGCCAACGCTCACCGCGCGCGCCACCGAACTTGGCGTGGTGCTCGGCACCGCCGCCTATATGGCCCCTGAGCAGGCGAAAGGCCGTGCCGTCGATCGGCGCGCCGACGTCTGGGCCTTCGGCGTGGTGCTCTACGAAATGCTGACGGGTCGCAGAGCCTTCGGCGGTGACGATGTGACGGAAGTGATGGCGGCCGTCATCCGGGACACACCGGATCCCAACGCCTTGCCGGCCGGCACGCCGCTCGCAGTGCGCCGGCTGCTGCGGCGTTGCCTGGAGAAAGACGCGCGCAAGCGCCTGCGCGACATGGGCGATGCCGGCGTCGAACTCGATGAAGCGATGGCCACGCCTGCGGTGGATGACCCGGGCCGCGCCAATAGCGCGCCGGTCCAGCCGACGGCGCGCCGATCGCCACTGGCGCTCGCGGGGGCCGCCATCATCCTCGTCGGTCTTGCCGGTGGCGCCGCGTGGTCGTTGAAACCTTCGCCGGTCGTCGATCGGCCGGTCACCCGGTTTACCGTGATGCTCGACGACGGGCAGCGGCTGGCGAATGTGAACAATCCCAACCTGGCCTGGTCACGCGATGGACGCCAGTTGGCATACCGCGCCGACGGCGTCATCTACCTGCGGAGCCTCGACGACGTCAAGCCACGCGCAGTGGTCAAGGCTCCCGGCAACGGGCAGTGGTTTTCACCGGACGGCGAGACCTTGATCTACCGCACGCCTTCCGGGCTCTCGAAGGTGGCCGCTGTCGGTGGCGGGTCGCAGGACATCGCGTCGTTTACGGACTTCCTGGGCCTTGACTGGGCTGAGGACGGGACGATTGTGTATTCGGACCTGAAAAGCCTCAGGCAGATTCCCGACACGGGCGGAGAGCCCACTGTGCTGTTGACGGCGCCTGAGGGCAGCCTTGTGGGCGCGCCTCAACTGCTGCCACGTGGGCGCGCGTTGTTGTACACCCTCGTCAGAGGCGGGACCCAAGCCGTCGTCGTCAAGACGCTTGAGAACGCGGCAAGTGAGGCGCGTCAGCTGCTCCCCGGTGTTCAGGGCGCACGATATGTCCCCTCCGGGCACCTCATCTACGCCCTCGACGGCCGGCTCATGGCGGTGCCGTTCAACGTGGACCGGCTCGAACTGACAGGCACGGCCGTGCCGATGCCAGAGTCGGTCTATGTCAGTTCCGGCGGGTTTCCGCAGATCGCCTTGTCGGGCACCGGCGCGTTCGCCTATGTCGCCAGCGAAGAAGCCCAGGCGCTGCAGGTCTCCTGGGTGGATCCACAGGGCAAGGCGACTCCCGCCGTGACCGTGCCTCGCAACTACTCGGATCTGGTGCTCTCGCCGGATGGGCGCCGTGCGGCGTTCCATTCGTGGGATCAGGACAACGACATCTGGGTGGCCGATCTCGTGCGCGGCGGACTCACACGCCTGACATTCACGAAGGATGAGGAAGAGACGCCAGTCTGGTCGAGTGACGGCAGGGAGCTTGCCTATGCCGCGGCGGCTCGTGACGGCAAGCGCGGCGTGTATGTCCGGCCCGCTGACGGCAGCGCCGCGGCCGTGGAACGGAAGATCTGGGAGGACACCGATCACTTCCATGTCAACGCGTGGTCGCGGGATGGCGGGACCATTCTGGTTGAAGTCCGGCGGGCGGCGACCAGCAACGATATCGTCGCGATTGACGTCAAGGCCGGAACGGCCAAGAACCTGCTGGCGTCGCAGCACCCGGAGTACAACGCACGCTTCTCACCCGATGGCAAATGGCTGGCGTACGTCTCCGAGGAATCGGGGCGCGCGGAGGTCTATGTGCAGCCCTATCCGGCACTGGACGCCCGCGTGCCGGTGTCCACGGCGGGTGGCCGCGAGCCGGTGTGGGCGCGCGATGGACGCAAGCTCTTCTTTCGGTCGGCGGAGAGCGTCATGGAGGCGTCCGTCACGTCGACCTCGCCGCTTGAGTTCGCCGCGCCCAAAGTGCTGTTTCGCGATACGTTCACGCGCACGCAAGGCACCGCGCATACACACTTCGACGTGGCGCCAGACGGCCGCTTCCTGATGATCGAGAACCCCAACCAGGGCACCATCGGCCGCCAGGAAATCCACATCGTCCTCAACTGGGTCGAAGAGTTGAAGCGGCTCGCGCCCGTGAAAAAGTAGTCTCCAGATGTCCTTACCTGCCGGCGCACGTTTTGGCCCCTACGAAGTCGTCAACCTGCTTGGTGAAGGGGGCATGGGCCAGGTCTACCGCGCCCGTGACACCAGGCTCAATCGCGACGTCGCCATCAAAGTCCTGCCGGATCTCTTCGCCACCGACGCCGAACGCCTGGCGCGGTTCACGCGCGAGGCCCAGACGCTGGCCGCGCTCAACCATCCAAACATCGCGACCATCTACGGCATCGAGGTGCCCGAAAAGACGTCGGGTGTCTTTTCCGCGAGTGCAGGATCGGAAAAGACACCCGACGTCTTTTCCGGCGGTTGCGCCATCGTCATGGAACTGGTGGACGGCGACGACCTGTCGGTCCGCATCGCACAAGGCGCGATGCCGGTGGATGAGGCGCTCGCGGTCGTGAGACAGATCATCGACGCGCTTGAGGCGGCGCACGACATCGGCATCGTGCATCGCGACCTGAAGCCCGCGAACATCAAGCTCCGCCATGACGGCACGGTGAAAGTGCTCGACTTCGGCCTGGCCCGAACCCTGGACCCTGGACCCGGGACCCAGGACCCATCGAACTCACCGACCCTGACCGCGCGCGCCACGCAGATGGGCATGATCATCGGCACCGCGTCCTACATGAGCCCGGAACAGGCGCGCGGCCGAGCGGTCGACAAACGCACCGATGTGTGGGCCCTGGGCTGCGTCTTCTTTGAAATGCTCACCGGCAGCAAGACGTTCCACGGTGAAGACGTCACCGAGATCATCTCCGCTGTGGTCAAGACCGAGCCCGACTGGACGGTGCTGCCTCAGACAACGCCGGCACACATCCGCACCATCCTCACGCGCTGCCTGACGAAGGATCGCAAGGCAAGAATTCCCGACGTGTCGGTCGTGCGTTACATGCTGGATGGCACGATGTCGGACTCCAGCCCCGGCACGGCCATCGCGCAGACGCCGTCGACCCGGACACGTGTGTGGGTCTGGCCGACCGTCGCCGCGGTCCTCCTGGGCACGACGATGGTGGCGGGGTGGGCGTGGTACGGCGCGCGCACGGCGCCCCAGCCGGTGACGCGGTTCGTGGTGGCGCCGCCGACGGGCACACTCTTTACGGCGGGCAACCAACTTGGAGCGACCGTGCCGGTCATCTCGCCTGATGGCCGGTGGGTGGCCTTCACTGCGCAGGATCCGACCACACCCAACAGCCGCCGGCTGTACGTGCGACCGATCGACGCCGTCGAGGCCCAGGCCCTGCCCGGGACCGACGGCGCGGCCTACCCGTTCTGGTCGCCCGACAGCCGCCAGATCGGTTTCTCCATCCTCAACAGCATGATGCGCGTGGCCGTGACGGGGGGGGCCGTGCAAACGTTATGTGCCCTTCGCACCGGCATCACCGCTCGTGGCGGCAGTTGGAGTCCCGAGGGAGTCATCATCTTCAACAACGGCCCGTACCCGCTCTCGCGCGTGCCGGCAGCGGGCGGGACAGCGGCCATCATGGGAAAACTCGACGAGGGCCAGAACGGTCGGCAGTTCCCCTTCTTTCTGCCCGACGGTCGGCGCTTTCTGTTTCACGCCGACGGACCAGCAGAGGCGAAGGTAGGCGTGTTCGTCGGGTCGCTCGACTCAGACGAGACGACGCGGCTGCTCCCAGCCGACAGTAGTGCCATCTTTGATACCTCAAGCGGTCACCTGCTGTTCGTACGGCAGGGCATCTTGTTGGCGCAGGTGTTCAACCCTGAAACGCTCGCGTTGACCGGTGAGGCGTTCCCGGTCGCAGAGAAGGTGGAGGCCTCAACGGTGCCCGGTCTGGTGGCGTTCTCGGTCTCGTCCACCGGTGTCCTCGTGTACGGGATCGGGCTGCCCTCCGGCGATACACTGCAGCCCACCTGGGTGAACCGTCAGGGCACAGTCAGCGGCACTGCGGGTCCCCGGGCACAGTATCGGGGGATCGCACTCTCGCCCGACGCGCTGCAGATGGCCGCGCACCGGCACGCCGGCGAGGGCGGCGACATCTGGGTGACCGACCTGACGCGCAACGCGACATCACGACTGACGATGGACCACATCATGGAGAATCAGTCGCCGGTGTGGTCGCCCAACGGTCAACGTATTGCCTTTACCTCGACCAGGAACGGCAAATCGGGCTTGTACGTCCAGCCGGTTCAGACGACCGGCGCAGAGACACTCGTGTTTGAGACTGACACCGGCGTGCCGCTGCCCGTCAGCTGGACCCCCGACGGGAAGGCCCTCATCTTTGTCACCCCCGGCGCGAACACCCACCGCGACATCTGGATGGTGGCGCTCGACGGCGACCGTGTGCCCACGCCAGTGGTGCAGTCGCCGGCCTCTGAGTTCCATGGCCAACTGTCACCGGACGGCCGCTGGATCGCGTACGTGTCCAACGAAACCGGCTCGCCAGAGGTCTACGTTCAGGCCCCGAAGGTGGGCGCACGCAAGTGGCCCATCTCGCTTGGCGGCGGGAATGCGCCGCGCTGGCGCGGTGATAGCCGGGAGTTGTATTACATCGGCGAGGGGAAGATGTGGGCGGTGGACATTGCCGCAAAGGGCGACACTATCGTCGCCGGATCGCCGCAGGCCCTGTTCAACCACGGCGGAGTGTCCCAGCATGACGGGAGCTATTTTTCGTATGCCGTGACTGGTGATGGTCAGAAGTTTCTTGTGACATCACGGCGTCAGACCGGTGCCGCGCTCGAATCGGAGGCCACCCCGATCGTCGTCGTACTCAACTGGCTCGCCGGGATCACCCGGTGATGGGCAATGGGGTTACTTCCTGAAGCGCTCACGGCCGCGACAGCCACCGGGGATCTCATGTGACCGGTCGCCGATCCGGCCGTCAATGATGGACTGATTGACAACACGTGCGCATTGTTGGCATGATCTCCAACATGAAGGCGACGGAGTTGCTCCGTACGCGGGTCGCTCTGTCGGAGGATGCGTTCGCCGAGTTAGTGCTGTGGCGGGTCCCGAAGCCCGTTCCGGGCTCGGTGCACCAGTTCAAATACCGGCTCGCCTATGTAGTCAACGGCACGTGCGTCGTTCGTTTCGACAACGAATCGGGCAAGGGCGACCATCGGCACTTCAACGCGAGGGAACGTCCCTACACGTTTGAGACGCCCGAGAAATTGATTGCCGACTTCCAATCCGACATAACGAGGTGGAACCGTGAAAACCGTCATTCTTGATGTCCGTTCCCCCGACCCGGCCATGCAGGACTTCGTTCGCGCGTGGAGGACCGGCAAGGCCGAAAAATCTGCCCGCATCAGTTTTGCGTCGCCGGAGCTGCTGTGGGGGGTCCTGACCGCGAAGCGCCTGGAACTGCTCAAGGCCCTGTGCGGCGCAGGACCGGTATCCATTCGCGAGACGGCGCGCCGCGCCGGCCGGGACGTCAAGGCGGTCCACGGCGATGTCACCGCATTACTTAAGGCCGGCGTGCTCGATCGCACCGACGATGGCCGGATTGTGTTTCCGTACGAGGCCGTCAAGGTCGAATTCGTGTTGGCAGTTGCGTAGATGACGGACAACTGACCAGGCGTCCCCTACGCGACCGCCAAGGGCGACACCATCGTCGCCGGAATGCCGTGACGGCGGATGAGCAATGGGGTTACTTCCTGAACGTGCTCAGCCAGTTGACGACGACCGTCAGAGGCGTCGGTGCGTCAGCGACGGTGTTCTGCTGCGCGCTCACCCCCAGCAGAAAGCGAGAGCCGGACGGATCCATGTTGAAGGATGTGGATCCGAACGGTCGCTGCGTGAAGAGTTCCCGCGGCAGGCTCACGCGAAGCGCCCCCGCGGCCAACGAGACATCGACCACCATGAATCGCTCGCGGTCGGCCAGGAAGAACAGTCGCCTGCCATCGGCACTCCATCGCGGATACGCGCCGGTCGTAGTCGAGATTCGCTCGCGGGTTCCGGTCGCGGGAAACGGCTCCACATAGACGTTCTCCCTTGCTGGCGGGCCCGACACGTAGGCGATCCATTTGCCGTCGGGAGAAAAGCGTGCATCAAACTGGTCCTCTGGGGACTGCGGAAACACCTGAAACGGCTTCGCATCGCCGCTCACGGGTAGCGCCCACAGTCTCTCGGCCGCGCCGGTCCCTTGCGTGAACAGCAGGAGCTTGCCATCCGGCGAGAAATCGTTGGGGGCTTTCGTGAGGCCCGACTCCAGGAGGACGCGCTCCGGGGTGGCACCACCGGCGGCTTTCATGTAGAGGTCGAACTGCCCCTTGCGGTTGCTCCGAAAGACGACCGATTGATTGTCCCGAGTCCACACCGGCTCGGCGTCGTCGGCCGGATCCGACGTGAAACGGGACGAGACGCCGCGCTCCACGTCGATCATCACCAGGTCGCTGGTGTCGGAACGATCGTTCGTGACCGACGCCACCAGCCGCCGTCCGTCAGGCGACAGAGCGGCCATCCCGTAGCGCGCCGGCGAACCGATGGCCTTCTGCAACTTGCCCGTTGCGTCGAACCACGCGAGCGATACCGGGAGGTTCTGCGATCTAGCGTCGCGGTACGCCAGCACGCCCGTCGGCGAGACGCTGAACCCGGCGCGGCCGGTCGCGTTCGCCTGCACGTTCTCCACCATCGGCATGGGATCGCCCGAGAGCCGCCCGGCGGTCTCGTCGAACGCGTGAGCCATGATCGTGCCGGCGACCTGATACACAAGATAACCCGGCACGTACTCGACCATTGACACCGCATTCAGGAGATGGGTGCGTCCCGGCGCGTCGATCGATGCGAGATAGATTGCGCTCTTGGACGGGTCGGCACTACGGGCGAGATACAGGAATCGGCGTCCATCGGACAGGAACTCGGGCCATGCGTGGAGAGTCTCACCATGCCCGGCGTCGAGTTCCGAGACCGGCGAAGGCGTTCCGCCGGTGTCGGCGACACGATAGAGCCGGCCGTCGGCGCCGGTGTACAGAATGACGCCCTGCGGGCTCCACGCCGGCCGTTCGCGTCCCGGTTCGGCCAGCGTTCTTGCCGGGCCGCCGGCAAGCTCCACCCGCTTCAATGAAGTCGCGGAACTGTTGTTGCCGACAAAGAGGATCGACTTGCCGTTCGGCGACCACACCGGGCTCCAGGCCCCCCCCGCGGCGGCCAGGGGCGTGGCCTCGACCGAACCGAGCGCCCTGATCCAGAGCTTGCGGTTCGAGTTGGTTCCAGAGTCAGCTGTCACGAACGCGATGTGCTGTCCGTCCGGCGACACCTCGACGAGGCCTGCTCCACCAGCGAGGCTCGTGCCCGCGGGAGGCCCCACGGTAAATGTGACGGGGCCCGGCGGCGCGGCCGGACGCGGATAGAGCCACACGCCGATCGCCACCGCCGTCGCCACGGCGAGGCCGGCCGTTCCCATCCACAGGCGTTCCCGCGTGCGGGACGCCGGATGCGGGGCGGGCACGGCCACCGGCGACGCGGCGTCGGGTTCGACGCCGCGCAGTCGCTCGTCATTGATCCACGCGAGCTCGTCGGCGAGGTCCGCGGCCGACTGCCAGCGCTCGTCCGGATCTTTCGCGAAGCACTTCTGCAGCAGCCGCTCGAGCGCGCGCCTTGCCACCACAGGCAGTCGCGTCTTGGTGTCGGCGAGATCGCCCAACCCTGGCGCGTCGGCGCCGACGATGGCGGCAATCACCCCGGCCTGACTGGGGCTGTCGAATGCGCGGCGGCCGGAGAGCATCTCGAACAGGACCGCACCAAACGCGAAGATGTCGCTGCGTGTGTCCACCTCGCGCCCTTCGAGCTGCTCGGGAGACATGTACTGCAGCGTCCCGAGAATGGCGCCCTGTCCGGTCAGCGCCGCGGGCGCACCCAGTGATGTTCGGCTGGTCGCGGCATCAAAGCCGGTCACCGCCGGCGTGGCGAGCTTCGCCAGACCGAAGTCCAGCAGCTTGGTGCCCGTCTTCGTGATCATGACGTTGCCGGGTTTCAAATCGCGGTGCACGATGCCGCGCCGATGGGCGGCGTCGAGGGCGAGCGCGATCTCGCGGGCAAAACGGAACACCACGTCCAGCGGGATCCGGCCGCGCGAGACCGTCGTGAGCGCCTCGCCGGACGCCGGCTGCCCGGCCGCGCCACCGACATCGGAGGCGGGCCGTGATGCACGCGCGAGACGATCCGCGAGGGTTTCCCCCTCGAGAAATTGCATGACGATGAAGTCCACCATGTGGCCGGCAGGCACCCGTTCGTGGCCCACGTCGTGCAGCGCACAGATGTGCGGGTGATCGAGTGCCGACACGGCGCGCGCTTCGCGATCGAAACGCTCGCGGAACTCCGGGTCACCGGCCGCCGCGGCCAGAATCACTTTGACGGCCACGAGGCGTTCCAGACGCGTGTCGCGTGCCTTGTAGACCGCACCCATTCCGCCCACCCCGATCGGCGCAAGGATTTCGTAGGGCCCGAGCCGTGTCCCTGAAGTGAGATTCATGAAGTGCACGGATTATAGCGATTTGTGGCGCTGCGTGAGCTTCCGCAGATGCGGACTCTGGTGATCGGCGGGACGCACTTGAGGTCCTTCGCGTGACTGACCGGGGGCAAGCTCGGCCGTCACGGACCTCGCCTGAAGTGGGAGCGCGATTTCAGTTCGAGCGGCTGGGCTACTTCTGCGCGGATAAGGACAGCACGGCCACGCGTCCGGTCTTCAATCGCACGGTTACGTTGAAGGACAGTTGGGGCGCGCAGGCTGCAGCGCGCTGACCTGCGCTCGGGCACGCAGGTCTTCACACGAGGCATGAAGAGCTGAAGGTCACGCCCTGTAGTACGTAGCTCGGCCTGGTTCTCAAGGCCGAGAATCGCGGCCCTGGTGACTTGCTTCCCGCACGACGACGATTATTGGATCCGGAAGTACATCCTCTTTCACGGGAAGGGGCATCCGCGCGAAATGGGCGAGGTGCAGGTGACAGCGCTTCTGACGATGTACTATTCCGCAAGTCGAGACGGCGACGTCATGGCTGACTAAACTAGGCTGCGTGAACCCGAGTTTTAGCAGCAAAAAGCCTGGCCACATCCGTGGGGCTTGCACCAAGTCGAAACAGCGAACGCAGCAAGAGATCGGTGCTGACCGTACGGTGAGCGGCCTCCATCTTTGCCACGCGCGACTGACTGGACCCGAGTCGTTCGGCGAGCGCGGATTGCGTCAGCCCGAGACGCTCTCGCCGCCGACGGAGTCCATCCGCGAGGGCCAGTTTGGCTTCGATGAACCGACGTTCCTCGGCCGACAATCCCAGGAAATCCCCTGCGTCACCGACGACCCAACCGGCACGTTCCAACAGCCGCTTCTTCTCAGCGCGCATCTCGTGTTCCTTTCGTCACCGTGCGGTACGTGGCCAGCCGCTGACGACAGGCGTCCAGCACGGCCTTGGGCGTCACGCCCGTCTTCTTCGCGAATACCTCGAGCACGACCACCGCGTCGTGCGCGATGTGGTACATCACTCGCCAGTTTGCCTCGCCGTCCCGGACCCGAAGCTCGTGACACCCGCTTCCAATCGTTGGCATCGGCCTCGACGCCGGTAGCCCGAGCAGTTCGCCGCGTTGCAGCCGCCGAAGCAGGAACCCTGCCTCAACGCGCGCGGCGTCGCTCAAGGGCGGGGTCTTGACCTCTCCTTTGAGCCACACCAACGGCTTGTCGTGCGGACTCATGACGTGCCATTATATGTCGGACCTGACATAGACGCAACGCAGCCTAACCTCGCGTTGCACCAGACGGTGGCCAGTGCCATGATGGGCCGCCGCTGGTGAACGTCTAGCCAGCTTGAGCGAAGATTCAGAAAGAGCGACAATTCCTCTTGATGGTGCCAGGTCGAAAACTGCCGGAGGATTCGCTCGCCGATGCGGTGTTGGCGGCGGCGGACGAATTGTTCTCAAAGGTCGATCAATCGACGGAACTTGAGATTATTCCGTTCGCGCCGTAAACCGACGCAGGCCAACACCCAAATGGAGCCGACGCGGAACATTTGGATCGTTAGGCTGCGTGAACCCGAGTTTGCCGATAGTCCGTATGAAGGGGCTGTACGAGACCTGACGTCCACCTATCAGACCTTAGTAGCTCCGGATGTAGTCCACTTCCAGGCGGAACGGTCCGTCCTGGCCATCCGCGATGTACAGCCCGACGCCGCGAATGCGCGCGAGATTAATTGGCGGGGCATTCACGACCCGCCCGAAAATGGTGCTGCCGAGCGCGCTGAATGGCACACGGACCAGTTTCCATTCCGCCGTGGTCATGAATGGCGCCCGGCGCGAGACGCTGCGGCCGTAGGTGCGCAGTCCGTCATCGAGCTCGACCTCGAACTGGCGGCCACCGCCGCGCACCCGGAGCTCGAGCCCGACCTGGCCCGTCAGGTCGACGTCACGTCCAGTGCGAACCGAGGTGAAGCCTCCGCCCTGCGTGACGAGCGTGCCGGTGAAGCGGAGCGTGCCGTCCTCGACCATCACGAAGCCTGACGAGCGGCCGCCCATCACGCCATCGTTGACCACGTTCCACGCCGCTTCGTCGGCTCGATCGAATGCGAAGAGGATCACTGGTGCAGGTCTCTCCTGGGCAG
>JBKJQX010000190.1:0-21495 GCA_046594875.1 Vicinamibacterales bacterium | reverse complement strand
GTCCTTGAAGTACGAGCCCGACTTTGGCGCGCGCTCCGCAGGTGTCCGCTCGCTCAATCCGAACACGACGTACCTCTGGACCGCGAGGTGGGGCTCGACGTTCCGCCTGACGGTGCGCGAGGGCGGCGCCACGGGCCCGATCATCTACGATCGGTCCGAGGCCACACAGGGGACCTACAACCCGGTCCCCCACACGGTCTACCTCGGGGCAAACGACGCAAACATCGAGTCGGGCTCATTCGCAGGCGCCATCTACCGCAACCTCTGGGTCGGCAGTCAGCCACGTCCGGCGTCACTCGGTTCCGCGCTTTCACACCGCTGAGGCTGCTCCGGCACTCTCGGTGACACGCGTTCTTCTCGTTCCCGCGGCAGGACTGGGTACCCGACTGGGCTCAGTCCTGCCGAAGGTCCTGACCCCCGTGGCAGGCCGCGCCATGATTGACCATATCTTCGACCGCTACCGGAACGTGGTCGAGGCCGCGGTGGTCGTGGTGCATCCTGACAGCCGCGCCTCCGTCGCCCACCACTTGCAGGACTGCGCGACACCAATCACGCTCGCCGAACAGCCCGCACCGACCGGCATGCTCGACGCCATCCTGGCGGGCCGCAGTGCGGTGCTGGCGGGGAATCCGGAACGCGTCTGGATCACGTGGTGCGATCAGATCGGCATTTCGGCTCAGACGGTGAGCCGGCTGACGGCAGTCGAAGGGGCATCACCCGACGTGGCTGCCATCATGCCCGTGGTCACGCAGGCCACGCCCTATATCCACTTCGAGCGCGACGCAGACGGCCGACTGACCACCGTGCGGCAGCGGCGCGAAGGCGACATCATGCCAGACACCGGCACGAGTGACTCCGGCCTGTTTTCCCTCTCGCGTGAGGCCTTTGAGCATCTCCTCCCCGAATACGCGCGTGCCGCCGTGCGTGGTGCGCAGACCGGCGAACGCAACTTCCTCCCCTTCCTTCCCTGGCTTGCCGCGCGAACCACGGTGACGACGTTCGAGATTGCGGCCGACGAGGCACAAGGCATCAACACGCCTGAGGATCTCGCCGCTGTGGAGACGAGACTTCGGTCGGCGTCCGGGGGGCCGTCATGACGCCAGGCCCGCGCGTGTCCGTGGTGATTCCGGCGTACAACGAAGATCGGTTCATCGGGCAACTGCTGGCGCAGATCCAATCAGTGGACTTGTCGGCCCTGGACGTGACGCTCGAACTCATCGTGGTGGACGATGGCTCAAAGGACCGCACCGCCGAGGTCGTGGCGGCCATCCCAGGCGTCACGCTCCTGCGCAAGCCGAACGGCGGAAAAGGCAGCGCGGTGCGCGCCGGCATTGGCGCCGCCACCGGCGACTACGTGCTGATCCAGGATGCGGATCTTGAATACGACCCGCGCGACTACGTGCCGATGTTCACTGCGGCCTTTTGTGATGGCGCGACCGTCGTCTACGGCAGCCGTTACATCGCGCATCGCGGTCCGTATCCCCAGCAAGGGCTGACGGCCTACCTCGGCGGCACCAGCCTGAGCGCTGTCTGCTGGGCCTTTACGGGGCGCTATCTGACCGACACCGTGACCGCCCTGAAGCTTTTCCCAAGGGCCCTGCTCAACGAACTGGCGCTTGTCACGTCGGGCTTCGAACTCGACCACGAGATCAGCGCGAAAGTCCTGGCGCGCGGTCACGCCATCGTGGAGGTGCCCATCCGGTACTACCCGCGCAGTCGCGCCGATGGCAAGAAGATCGGTATGCGCGACTGGTTCATCGCCGTGCGCACGTTCGCACGCTGGCGACGCGGATAAGGTACGACACGAGACACGAAGGACTGAAGGCTCCTTCAGATCCTCCAAGCCTCGTGTGCGTCTTGGGGGTGGGCTCCGGGCTCTATTTGAGAATGCGGCCGCGGGCCCGCATGCGGTTGCGCTTGATCGTCGCGATGCCGCCATCACCCGCCAGGTCATCGTCGAATCCGCTGGCGCACAGCCACCACCGTTGGGTTTCGTACACGGCTGTCAGTGGAAAATTGCCGGTGGTCGTGCCGACACGACCGGTGGGGAGGTACCGATCCATGAACCACGCGTCATTGTCGACCCGGGCGGAATCCGGCCCGAAGAACACGACCTGCTGTCCGTTCATCCGCCGGTCGAGCACCACGTAGTCGCGGCGGTGGTTGATCAGGTCCTGCAGTTCATCGGCCCTGCCCTGTTTGCAGGGACCGTTCTCACTGAAATCCACCAGGCATCCAAGCGGCGGGATGCCGGAGTTCCCGAACAGATCCATCAAGAACCGGCGGCTGATTTCCTTCAACTCCGCGACCGAATCGTGCACGCGGAACGGCGCGGCCTGGCCGACAACTTTGAACTCCCGGGTCTTGCGTCTCTCGGTCACGGTCAGCGTGACCACGACGTCCACGCCCTTCTGGATTCCCAATGGCATGCGAAACGTCGCGTTGGCCCCATTGCCGATCATCGTGCCCACGTTCGACGCCCAGGCGTACGTCAGGTCCGCCAGCGGCGTCTCGGCGTCCTGGACCACGGCGACGAGCGGAATATCCACGCCTGCTTCCCGCCGGCTCGTGGGGCCGGAGATCGACGCGATGATCGGCGGCGTCAAGACACCGCCGCCTGCCAAGGGGATTGGGACCTGTCGCGGCGCGGTGGGACTCTGCCCACAGCCGACAGCAGCCAGGAGCACTGCCAACCCCGCGAGACGCCGACGCACCATTCCTAAAACCGCCGCCCCATCCCGATACTGATCCGCCGCACATCGGTGACATGGTCGGGCGTGTTGATCCGCGTCAGCCGCACGCCCAGGTCCAAGTACCACTTATCTCCAAACACCAGGCCGGCACCGGCGCCATACGCCAGATGGTTACCCGGCCCGAGCAGGTCGCGCCCGAGCGTCACACCGAACTGGCTGACACCGGTCGTGATATCCCGGGCATTAAGAAGAAACGTCGGCCGGTATTCCACACGCCCCAGCCCCGCGTCCGCCATGACGTACGGTCGCACGCCCATTTGAGTTTCGTGGATGTACCGCAGGCCGACGGTCGCCACCCACGCCGGCGCATCGATGCTGCCGCTCGCCGGCTTCCCCTGCGTCTGCTGGAGATAGCTGGCGAAAGCGTTCACTTCATCCACGCGGCGTGAGGTGACCACGTCCCACATGCGCGTGGCCCCCACCACCACCTGGACGTTTCTGCGCAACCGGATGCCAAACTCGCCTCCGGCCACCGTAGCGCCGTGGTCCACTACCTGGATGCCCGACAGCGCGCCGAGGAACCATTTGCTCGTTGTATCGGCCTGGCGCACGGCCGGCGCCGTCGTCTGGGTCGGCGCGGCGGCCGGCACCGTCTGTGCCTGCGCGGCTCCGGCCAGCGCCAGCACGGTCATTCCCACAAGTCCTGCAACACACTTCATCAGATCTGCCCTTTCAAACACTCTGCGTAGACCGGGCCGGCGCCGTTCTGGCCGGGTCCGCACTTTCAATAACCTGCCGAACCACATAGATGGGCTTGCCCTGCGACTCGTGATACGTCCGCGCCTGTAATTCCGCGAGCAGGCCGATCGTCAGCAACTGCACGCCTGTGAACACGAGCAAGACGCCCAGAAGCAGAATCGGTCCGTCCGCCGACCACCCCCGCGTCAAGCGCATATACCCCAGGAACGCGAGCAACACGCCTCCGGCCAAGCCCATGATCGACCCGAGCAACCCGAACATCTGAAGCGGGCGCGTGGAATAACTCAGCAGGAACTTTACGGTCACCAGATCGAGGACTACGCGAACGGTGCGGGAAATACCGTACTTCGTCCGGCCAAACTGGCGTGCCCGGTGATTGACGACATGTTCGGCAATACGGACACCCATCTCGCTGGCGAGTGCAGGCAGGAACCGGTGCATCTCGCCATACAACTTCAGCGGCTTGACCACTTCAGCACGGAAGACTTTCAACGAACATCCATAGTCGTTGAGCTTGACGCCGGTGGCCCAGGAAATCAGTCGGTTGGCCAGGATCGATGGCAGGCGTCGATTGATGAACGTATCCTTGCGGTCCTTCCGCCAGCCACAGACGATGTCGAACTCGCCCGCCTCGAGGCGCTCCACCATCGCCGGCAGGTCGCGCGGGTCGTTCTGCAAATCGCCATCAGCCGTGGCAATCAGCCGGCCGCGCGCGTAGGCAAACCCCGCGGCGAACGCCGCGGTCTGCCCGAAATTCCGCCGGAACTGGATGACGCGCAGCCGGGGGTCGGCCGCCTGCAGGCGCCGGAGGATTTCAAACGATCCATCGGTACTGCCGTCGTCGATCAGAATCACCTCGAACGACCGGCCCCAGGCGCCGAGTGTCTCGGTAAATTCGCGGCACAACGCCTCGAGGTTTTCGGCCTCGTTATAAACGGGGATGACGACCGACAGGTCCACGCCGTTCATATTATGCTGCCCGGCGGCGTCCTGAACGGTGTCGCCACGCCAGCACCGTGGCGCCGGCCACCGCGCAGACGGCCAGCACCCACCAGCCGAAGGCCGCCATATTGTCTTTCACCAGTTGGGCCGCCGCTTCGCCATAGACCCGCGCCAGCCAGCCCTCAATGCCATATCGGAGGCCGCGGCCAATGACAACCGACAGGGCGAACACACCCGGGCCGAGCCCGCCAACCCCTGCCAGCAGGAGGAAGACCTTGTAGGGCGCCGGGGGCGGCAACATCGCCACGACCACAATCGCCCACATGCCGTAGCGGGAAAAGACGGCCCGAACCCTGGCGACCTTCTCGGGCTTGAAGCGCCGCGACAGGAAGGCCTCGCCGCCACGCCGGCCAAACTCGTAAATCACCATGGAGCCCACCACAGAGCCCAGGGTGGTCATCAACGCGTAATACGCCCACCGATCCGGATGTTCGATGGTCTGCCAGATGATGAGCACGTCGCTCGCGTTCGGCATCGAAATGAACGAACAGTCCACGGCCGCGAGGATGAACATCCCCACGCCGCCGAAGCGTTCGACAATCGGCTCCAGCCAGGCGACAAACTGATCCATGTGGGTGGGGATTCGGGCGGGAAGCTACAATGACACGCACACGTGCACGCCACTGCCGTTGACAACCCGACCAGTATAGCTGACGCCGCCAGGGCGCTGTGGATCACCCGGATCGCGATCGTGGGTGCCGCGGTGGCTGGGGTCGCGGCCGCGCTCTATTACGCACATCTCGACCTGACTCTGAGCCACTACGACGCGCGCGGCCACCTCGTGGTGGCCCGGCGCACCGTCGACGGACTGACCCCAGGGTGGCGACAGATCGGCGCGGTCTGGCTGCCCTTGCCGCACCTGCTCAACGCCCTGCCCGTGCAGTGGGACTGGAGCTATCGCACCGGTTGGTCAGGCGTGGTCCTGTCAATAGGCTTCCTGTCGGCCGGGCTGGGCGCTCTTGCAGGCTGGCTGTGCCGGTCTACGTCTTCGTGGGCCATTGCCGTGGCCGTACCGTTGGTGATTCTCCTGAACCCGAACGTGCTCTACCTCCAGAGCACGCCGATGACCGAACCGATGCTGTTCGGACTCTCGCTGGTCGCCCTCGTCTCCATGGACCGCTGGCTCCGGCAACCGGGTCCCGAGCAAACACTGCGGACAGGCGTGGTGCTTGGCGCGCTGATGCTCACGCGCTACGAGGGCTGGTGCATCACGGCAGCCCTTGTCGCTGCGGCTGCGGTCGTGTCGATCCCGCGCGCCGCGCGCCTCGCGCTGTATCCCGCGGCTGCGGTCATCGTGTTCCTGTTGCTCAGTTGGGGAAGCACCGGTCAGTGGTTCGTGACGGCTGGATTTTTCGAGGCCAACAACCCGGCCCTGGGCGATCTGGCCCTGGCGTTGAGTCAGGTAGCCAAGGGGGTCACCGAACTCGGTGGCCAATGGCTGCTGTGGTTTGGTATGGCCGGAGCGATCGCGTGCATTGTGACGGCTGGTCAAGCCGTCAGGGGCCGATCCCGGGAAGGCATCGCACGAGCGCTCGTGCCGCTTACGTTGGCCGCGTCAGGTGCTCTGCCTGCGTATGCGTTCTTCAGCGGGCATCCGGTCCGCATTCGATACATGACCGCCCTGATTGTGGCCGCGCCAGTCATCGGCGCGTTCGCGCTCGCCCGGTTGCCCCGGCGGCTACACGCTCCGACCGCCGCAGCTCTTCTCGCGTTTGCCCTCTGGATGGCGCCCCCTCTGGACCAGTCAGCGCCGATGGTGCGCGAGGCACAACGCGAGCAGCCCACAAGCGACGCGAGACAGGCCGTGACCGCCGCGCTGACCCAGGTCTGGGACGGCTCCCCCATCATGGCCAGCATGGGTTCACTCGGCCACTACATGCAGCAACTCGCGGCGCACGGTTTCGAACTTCGCGATTTTCTTCACGAGGGTAACGGAGACCTGTGGACGGCGGCGCTTGCCGCGCCGCGACCGTACGTGAGGTGGATCCTGATCGAAGAATCGGCCGAAGGTGGGGATACGCTGGCCGCGCTGGCGCGCGCGCATCCAGCATTCCTCGCTGGATTCACGCGCGCCGCCCACGGCGGTGGTGTCGTCCTTTACGTCAGAAGCGAATCTGGAAGCCGACCGTGAAGTTCAGGCCGCTCAGATCGATCTTCTCGGTCAGAAACCCTGAGTTGGCACCCAGGTCTCCCGAGCCGAACTGATAACGGAACTCGGTGTTCAGCGCGTAGACGTCGCCGCCCAGAGGCAGGCGGAGGCCCCCGAGCACCACGGGCGCCAGGGTCGTGCCGTTCGCGATATACCGATCGCGGAAGACCGCGAAGTTATCGTTGAAGTCCACGAACTCTCCGATTTCCGAGTAGCGCCACCGCAAGGCGCTCACGCCGCCGCCCAGATACGGCTGCGCCTTTCCGGCGCGTCCCACCGGGAGGAACCGGACGATTGCGGACATGGGCACCACCTGCAACCGAAGGTCCTGCTCAATTTCCCGGCCGTTATTATTGACGTAGTCGGTGTAGACGCTTGGCACCGTGCGGCGGTAGTACCCTCCGCCCAGCGACAGTTCCACGCGGTCGTTAAAACTCATGGCCCACTCGCCGAAGACCTGGCCTCCGCGGAAGTCCTTGATGTCGAACGAGAGCGTATTCAGGTTTTCGACCAGAACGTCATCGATATCGCGTGCGTCAAGGGTGCGTGGCGAAAAAATCCCGGCGCCAAATCCGATCGAGTGCACCACCTGCGCCGACGCCGGCACCGCGGTCCCCAGCACAAGCGCCAACGCTGCCGCGCCCATTGCTGCCCTCTGCATCATCCGACTCATACGATTCTCCTTGAACGGGCGCGTCCGTCGCGCCTGACTACCCCAGCAGCAGGATCGATGCCAATCGCGGCGCGGGATTCCAGGCCGACATTCCCCCACCGGACATGGCGGCTGTCCCCTCGTGAGTTCACTCCGTCACGGCCAGTCTCCGCCGGACGCCCCCCAGCACATCGACCAGTTCAGCATGGATCCGGCCGTTTGACGCGAGCAACTGCCCGCCAAAATTGTCAAACACCCCTGCCGAGAAATCGGTCACACGGCCGCCCGCTTCCTCAACCAGCAGTGCCCCGGCCGCCACATCCCACGCGTGCAACGAGTGCTCCCAGAACCCGTCGAAGCGCCCGGCCGCAACAAACGCCAGGTCGAGCGCGGCCGATCCAAGACGTCGAACCGCACGCGCGCGACCGAGGAACTCGCCAAACACCGCCAGTTGCTCGCCGCGCCGATCGGCCGCCTGCGGCGGGAATCCCGTCACCAACAGTGAATCAATCAACGACGACTCATGCGTCACCGACAAGCGCCGGCCATTAAGCCGCGCGCCCATGCTGCGTTCGGCGGTGAACAACTCATCCAGCATCGGGATAAACACGACGCCGACCTCGACGCGGCCTTCCACCTCAAGCGCAATCGAGACACAAAACAGCGGCAGGCCGTGTGCGAAGTTGGTGGTGCCGTCGATGGGATCCACGATCCAGCGGTACGGCGATGCGCCGGTCGGAGCCGACTGAGCCGCTTCTTCCCCAAGCACGGTATGCGACGGAAAGTGCCGGGCCAGCCGATCGCGAATGTCCTGCTCGACGACCAGATCGGCCTCGGTCACAAGATCAATGACGCCCTTCTTTTTAATCTTGAGGTCGCTGCGGAAATAGTGGCGTTGCAATCGGCCTGCCGCCAGCGCCGCCTCGACAGCGACTGCCAGGAAGCGGGGGTCTGGCGCCACCTACTGGAGATTCTTGACCAGGCGCACGGACATTCCGCCCTCAGGCCGGCGCGCGATCGCCACGTCGTCCATGAAGTTGCGCATGAAAAAAATGCCGCGGCCGCTCGACTTCATGAGGTTCTCGGGCGCCAGAGGGTCATCAACCTCCTGGTAGTCGAAGCCTTCCCCTTCATCGAGCACTTCCACGGTGAACCGCGCGGGTTTGAGCCGCGGCGCCAGGGTGAATTCCACCGTGACATGTTTGGTCCGGTCCTCGCGGTTGCCATGTTTGACGGCATTGATCACCGACTCGCGCACGGCCACACTGACCCAATGTGTGGTGTCCTCGTCCAACCCGGCGAGCAGGGACAGGCGGTCACTGAGAATCTGCACGAGATCGAGCATCTCGAACGAACTGGGCAACTCCAGGCGGATGAGGTGTTGGTCGGTGGGCATCGTCAGGCGAGTAACATATTAAGCTGGCTGGTCTCATCCGCCGTATCGGAAAATGCATCCCCTGACCGTCTCCCCCGTTCGTGCCGTGCGCGGCGACCTCGAAGTTCCCGGCGACAAGTCCATTTCCCACCGCTACGTGATGCTATCGGCGCTCGCCCCTGGCCGGTCCGTGATCGAACACCTGTCCTCGGGCGCCGACGTGGCGGCCACGGTGGCCTGCATGCGCTCGCTTGGGATAAACCTTGAGTTTGAGGACCTGGACGTGCTCGCCGTCACCGGAGGGGCCTGGGGCCAGCCTGCGGGGCCCCTGGACGTGGTGAACTCCGGTACCACCATGCGCCTCCTGGCCGGCCTGCTGGCCGCCCACCCCTTCCGGTCCACCCTGACGGGTGACGAGTCCATCCAGCGCCGGCCCATGCGGCGGGTCATCGACCCCCTGACCGCGATGGGCGCAGTCATCTCCTCCCAGGACGGCCGGGCGCCCCTGGTCATCGACGGTCGAGAAACCCTCACGGGCATCGCCTGGACGCCGCCGGTGCCGAGCGCCCAGGTCAAAAGCGCCGTCCTGCTGGCGGGACTGTTCGCCTCAGGGGTCACGACGGTCGTGGAAACGGCCGCGACCCGCGACCACACCGAAAAGGCCCTGCCCCTCTTCGGGCTGGCGTGTGAGGTGGATGGACTCCGGGTACGGGTTTCGGGTAGCCAACGGGCCACGCCGGCGTCCACCCGCCTGCGCGTGCCCGGAGACCCGTCGTCGGCCGCCGTGTGGGCGGCTGCGGCTGCCTCGGTCCCGGGGTCACATGTGGTGATTCGAGGGGTGTCGCTCAACCCACGGCGCATCGGGTTTCTCGACGTCCTTCGGCGCCTCGGAGCCGAGGTCTCAGTCTCGCAGGATTCCCTGGAGGGCGGCGAACCTGTGGGGTCAATCGACGTGGGGTACGGCGGCTGTGCCGACACTCGAATCGCGCCAGACGAGGTGCCAGGCATCATTGATGAACTCCCCGTACTGGCCGCCTGCGCCGCCGCCGGTCGGCGTCTGGAGGTCTCCGGCGCCCAGGAACTGCGGGTCAAGGAAAGCGACCGGATCACGGCGCTTGTCACCGGGCTCCGCGCCCTCGGCGTGGACAGCCATGAACAACCCGATGGGTTCGTGATCGACGGGCGCACCACCCGGGCGTCCGGAGGGCGCGCCGACGCCGTGGGTGATCATCGGCTGGTCATGGCGTTCGCCATCGTCGGTCTGGCCGCCAGCGCGCCCACGCACATCGACAGCGCCCAGAGCGTGGCGGTCTCCTATCCAACATTTGAGGCCGACCTCAGGCGGCTCGCGCGATGACGTTCGACAAGATCTACCTCGTCGGCTTCATGGCCACCGGCAAAAGCACTGTCGGACGCCACCTCGCCTCACGAATGGGATGGCGGCTCGAAGACATCGACCATCTGATTGAGGTGCGTGAAAAACGCACGATCGCCGAGATTTTCGCCGCGCAGGGCGAGCCGTACTTCCGCGCGGTCGAGCGCGAGATGCTCGCCCTCCTTCGGCCGCTACGTCATGTGGTGGTGGCCACCGGCGGCGGCACGTTCGCGGATCCAGCCAACCGCGCGGCGATCAACCTCGATGGGGTGTCTGTGTGGATTGATGTGCCGCTCGCCGAACTCATCCCGCGCATTCCGCTCGATGGCCGTCGGCCCCTTGCGGCGGATCGACCGCAGCTTGAGCGCCTCTACGCGGCGCGAACGGAAGGGTACCGTCAGGCGCATGTGCGGGTGACGGCGTCGAAAACCCGCGCGTCGGTGGTGGCCGATCGCATCATGGACGTCCTCAACAACACGCCCCTGACGATGGGCATGCCCTTTCAGGTTGATTGATGCGCACACTGATCCTCGCAGACATTCACTCGAACATCGAGGCACTCGACGCAGTACTGATGGCCACCGGCGGCCTCCGCATCGATCGCGCCATCCTGCTTGGCGATCTCGTCGGGTACAACGGCGCGCCCGTGCAGGTCCTGCAGCGACTGCGCACGCTGGCGCCGGTGCTGAGTGTGCGCGGCAACCACGACAAGGCATGCGCCGGTCTTGAGAACATGGCGCTATTCAACCCGCTGGCCCGTATGGCGATTGAATGGACCAGGGAGCAACTCTCACCCGCCGCGCTGACCAGCCTTGCCGAATTACCGAAAGGCCCACTGACGCTGAGCCCCTCGGTCGAAATCTGCCACGGTGCGCCGTTTGACGAGGACTTCTACGTGCAGGATGCCCTCGACGCCCGCCGCGCGATCGAGTCCGCGTCGACGGCCGTGTGCCTCAACGCCCATACGCACGTACCCGCCGTATTCCGGACCCACGGCCTGTCTGTACGCGACGACTCTCCCCTCGAGGACGGCGCGTTCATCGTGGCGTGGCCCACGAAAGGACATCTGCTGGTCAACGTCGGTTCGGTGGGCCAGCCCCGTGATGGAGACCCGCGCGCGGCGTTTGGTGTGCTGGATGAAGGCGCCGGGACCGTGGAACTGCGGCGGGTGGAATACGACGTAGCAGCAGCCCAGCAGCGCATCTTCGACGCCGGACTCCCCTTGGCGCTCGCCAACCGTCTGGAAGTCGGAATGTAAGGTGTTTACACGAGGCCTGAAGGATTGAAGGTTCGCAGGTCCTTCACGCCTCGTGTGAATTTTCTTTTCGCTTCGACCGCTCCTCGCGACGCTTGAGTTCCATCGCGAACGCATCGCGCGCCGCGCGCGATCCGAGTACCCAGCCAAGCACAACACCCAGCAACAGCGTGGCCGGGATAAAGATGAAATGCGTCGAGGGCATCGCGAACATCAGCGCCCGCTCCCGCCGTCTTTCAATCGGCGCTGCACATCGGCCAGGTCCCGTTCGACCTGCGCCATCCGGCGCCAGATCGTGAAGACATACCCGAGCAACGCCACCCAGACAAATCCATAGGCGTAAAACACCAGCGGCGTCGCCGGCAGCACTTCACGCGGCGCGGCTTCACTCAATGGGACGAACTCGTTGGCCGACGCGGGCGGCTGCGACGGCGGCAGCGGTTGGGCCAACGCCGGCACTGAAAGAAAAACCACCACGAGGAGCACGCAACACCGGAAAGTTTTCATCGACAATCCCCCATCCCCCAATCCATCAATCTCGCAATCCCGATCCTCAATCGCTCAATCCTCAGTCCTCAATCTCCGCATATGCTGCTTCCAGCGCGATGCGACTTTGCTCGAGCCGCAGCCGGGTCAGGAGCAGCGCGACATACAGCACGAGAAACGCGGCTGTGCACCAGAAGAACGGCACGCGCATCTCGGGAATCAGCGACGCCACGACGTTGGTGTTGGGGTGAATCGTACGCCACACGTTCACCGACCAGTACACAAACGGCACGTTGGCCATGCCGAAGACGCCGACCGCGGCGGCCAACATCTCGGACCCGGCACCGGCAAATCGCCGCAGGAGCAGATACGACACGAAGATCAGCCACAAGACGAGCGCCGAGGTGAGCCGCGCATCCCACTGCCACCAGATGCCCCAGGCCTTACGGGCCCAGATGGGCCCGGTGACGAGCACGATCAAGCCGAACACCACCACCAGCTCCGCGGCTGACACGGCCACCGCATCCGCGCGCGGCGATCGCTTTGCGAGATAGATGGCGCTGGCAATGCCGCACACAAAGGCCGACAGAAACATGACCATCGCCGACGGCACATGGAAATAGAAGATGCGTTGAATCAAGCCCATGGTGGACTCGTACGGCGCCGCGTCGATCATGAACGGCGCACGAAGGAACATCACGGCCGCCACGAACAGGAGCACCGGAACCAGTATCGACCGACTCTGCATTGAAGACGTCTCCCCACAGGCACGGCTGAAGCCACGCCCTACGAATTGTCTACTCACCCATGACCGGCCCAAACACCCAGAGCGCCAGGGTGAGAAACACCGCGTCAAAGAATACCAGCATCGACAGCCACGCCTGCGCCACCGCCAGGTTCGGCTCAGCCGCGAAAATGGCGGCCGTGCCACGCACGCCGGCAATCACGAGCGGCACCGTAATCGGATACAACAACACCGGCAGCAGCACATCTCGGGACTGGGCGCGAATCAGCATGGCAGCAAACAGCGTCCCCACCGCGGCAAAGCCGAGCGTCCCGGTCACCAGCAACCCCATGAGCAGCAACGGGGCCCGGTCAATCGGCGCCTGGAACAGGAGTCCGACCACGGGTGTGACCACGGCTTCGACGACCAGCATCAGCAGCAAGACCCCGACGAGCTTGCCGATGTAGATCGCCGGACGCTCCACCGGTGAAAGCAGGAGCGCCTTCAGTGTGTCCGACTGACGCTCGCGTTCGAACGTCCGGCCGAGCGCGAGTGTGCCGGCAAATGCGATCGACACCCAGAGGATGCCGGCGGCGGCATCCGTCAGGGCCACGCCCTCAACGACAAAGCTGAAGGAAAACACGAGCACCACCGACACCGCAAAAAACAGCGTGGTGTAGGCCAGCTCACGGCTGCGCGCCTCGATGACGAGGTCTTTGCGCGCGATGGTCCAGACCGTGTGCAGGAACCCCATCAGACGCGCTCCGCTAATGTGCGCCGATACCGCTCTCGAAGGGTGCCCGCACCATCGGCCACCGGCCACGCGCGTCCGCGGTCCACGCAGAGCGACCGGTCCACCACGGCTTCCGCCGTATCAAAATCGTGGGTGGCCATCACGACGATGTGGCCGCCAGCGCGGAGCGTGCGCAGTCGCTCGATCAGGACCTGCGCCGAATCGTCGTCAAGGCCGGTGAATGGTTCATCGAGTAAGACCAGGCGCGGGTCATGCAGGAGGGCACGCTCAAACGCCAGGCGTTGTCGGAGCCCGCGCGAAAACGACCCGGCCCGATCGTCCGCGCGATCGGAGAGGCGCGCGCGCGCCAGCGCGTCGGTCACCCTGGCTTCGAGCCGGTCGAGGCCATAGAGCCGCCCGAAGAACCGCAGGTTCTCGCGCGCCGTCAAGTCGCCATAAAGATAGAGGTCGTGGCCCAGTACGCCGATCTGCCCCCGAAGCGCGTCTCCGGTTTCAGCCACAGTGTGGGCGCCGTACCGCACCCCGCCGCCGCTGGGCCTCAGGAGAGTTGAAAGAATGGAAATGAGTGTGGATTTGCCGGCCCCATTGGGGCCGAACAACCCGAGAATTTCGCCCCGCTGCGCCTGCAACGTGACGTGTGCCAGCGCGCGCCGGCGACCGTAATGCCGCGAGACGTCGTCGACATGGACCGTGTCGAAGTCGACACTCACGATCGTTTCACAACCGACGGCGGGCCGGAGCGGTCCACACGGACCACAAGCCCCAGGAGACAAAACTGAGTCCAATTCCGAGCGCCACCCACATCGGCCACACCGGGCGATGCGGCAATCCACTGAAAGCGATCGTCAGCTTCTGTCCAGCCTGGATAGCAGGCCCACTGGCGCTGATGAATGGTTTGCCCTGGCTCGACATCGTGCCGCGGCCGGAAATCTGCGGCGACGAAATATCGAGCGCGCCCTGTTGTTCGACGATGAGCGACAGTTGCTGCAGCGTCGCGGGCCACACCTGCTCGAGACTGACGGTCGCGCCGCGATACGGCAATTCGTAAGCGGCCTCCACCATGGTGGCGCCTGGCGCAAACGGCCCCGTCACGATGAGCCGAGGCCCGTTGGCCGACCCCTGCGGTGAAGACTCAGGGAGAATCGACGTGCCCCTCGCGCCCTGCGGCAATTCGAAGATCAACGGCCCGCCGATGTCCACCGGCGTACGCGCCGTGTTCAGGATTTCCATCAGGTAGAAGACGGTCAGCCCGTCTTCGCCCAGTTCCACGACCACCCGCGACCCCGGGCCAAGCACCACAATGCCCTTGGTCGCGGGCGCCAAGGCCAGCGTCTTGTCTTCCGCCGCCCGCGCCGTATCGTCAGGATCGGTCGCGACCAGCGCCACGCGCATGCCGCTTGATCCCATCACGAACGTCTGCGACTCGAGCCGCTCGCCGTCCACCGTGGCCACGGCGGTCACAGAGGTGCCGCTGCGCAAACCCGATACTGTCGCTCGCCCGGTGGCATCGGTGTTCACAACGCGCGCCGTGCCGTCGATGGTGAATTCCACCGGCTGGTTCGGCACATCCTTGTCGAACCCGCCGCGAATCACGCGCACGGTGACCGTGCCGACGGGCACGTCGGCTGCCGGAAGCGGCCGCCCCGACATCTCTTTGGGATTGGGCATCTGCACCTGGGCCGGTAGTGGCACAGTGCTGACGCCGACAACCGCAAGCACGACCAGCACCAGACACAGACCTCGGCTTTGAGGCCCAGGCCGAGCTACGTTCCTCGATCGTTGCGCGAGACTCACGCGTTCACGCTCCCCAGCCGGTCGCCGCACTGCTTGCAGAACTTGGCGTCCGGCTCATTTCGTGTGCCGCAGCGCGCACACGGAGTGGACGTCGCGCGCCGCACTTTGCCGGCCGTCGCGACCGGTGTGGCCGGGACCCGCTCCAATTGCTGCATCAGCAGCAAGGCCCGCGCCCTGAGCCGTTCCAGCATGTCGGTGTAGTCGGCTTCGCTGACCTTCTTCATGCCGTAGTCGAAGTCGAGGTCCTTGATGGCGCGCAGCACCAGCGTCTTTTCCTGCTGGAGGATCTCCCGCTGCCGCACGCCGAGCGGTTCCTCGTCGCCGGCGCCCGACCACAGGCCGAGCAGCGCCTTGTGCAGGGCATATGCGGTGTAGCCGGTTGCGAGCGCGGCTGCGCTAATCAGCAGCAGCGCGACCGGGTGGGTATGCCGCGACACGACGACCGCCGCAGTCGCGGAGATCATCGACAGGAGCACGTAGAAGTGGCCGGCCGTGAACGGAGCCGACTGATCAGTCGAGGTCTCGGAGCTCATCATTGAGCCTCTCCTGACGATGTTTTGCTTCAGCGTCATCGGCGGGCGTGGTCACCACCGCCTGCACGCGCTCCTGCGGTCGGCGCGTCCACCTGACAGCCATCCCTCCAACGACCACGACACCAAGCAGCCCCACCGCGTACGGCAGGAACCAGGCAAGGCGATTGAAGCCTTTATCGATCGGCGCGGCCAGCACTTCCTGGCTGCCATACTTCGAGACGTAATAGTCGACGACCTCGTCGTACGACTTGCCTGCCGCCACCAGTGCGGCGATCTCCGTGCGCATCGCGTCGGCGGTGCCGCAGGTGCACTCGCCCACTCGCTTACGGCCGCAGGTGCCGCACATGCAGACAATTTCGTCTCTGAGCTTCTTCTCCACCGGCGTTCGCGGCACCAGCAGGACGACCTGTGGATTGTCCACGTGTTGCGCGTGCGCCGGCGCGGCGAGCCCGCCCACCAGCATCAGGACGAGCATCGACGTGGTCACCGCGCCTTGCGGCACAGTGGCCGTGGCGAAGGCCATGGCCCGTTCGGGGAGCAACGACAGGATGGTGCCCACGGCCATGATGCCGAACCCAAACCACATCCAGTTGATGAGCGGATTCACGGTCACTTCAAGAGTGGCTTGCTGAGTGCCCACCTCAAACTGCGCCAGCACAATGTAGAGGTCATCGGCGAAGCCGCGGCGGATCGCCACTTCGGTGGTCGGCTCGTCTTCTTTGTCCCGGAAGTACCAACGCGCCGGGAACATGCCGCCGATGGACTCCCCATCGCGCTCGACCGTGGCGTGCGCGGTAATCATCTGCTTCTGCGCATCGTTGGTGACCTTGAGCGCCGAGTACTTGACGACGTAGGGCCCCACTGCCACCTGCTGGCCAGGCGTGAGCACCACCTGCTCTTCGAGCTTGAAGCCATTGCCGCCGAAGCCCAGGAAGATAAGGACAATGCCGAGGTGGACGATGTAACCCGCATACCGGCGACGTGAACGGGCAAACAGGCCGACGAGCGCCGTGAAGCGATCCGTGCCGGTGGCCCGCTGCCGCACACCCGAGCCGCGCCAGAACTCCTGAACAATCGTGCCTGCCACCAGCGCGCAGAGCGAGAAGCACAACCCGGCGGCCCAGAACTGGACGCCGAGTGCGGTCATGGTCACGCCCGTCACGACCGCGGACGTCAGCGGCCACATGAGCTGATACCGCATGCTCGACACAGCCGTTTTTCGCCAGGCCAGCAGCGGTCCAATGCCGGTCAGCACCAGCAGCATCAAACCAATCGGCAGCATCCACTTGTCGAAAAACGGCGGGCCAACGGTCAGGCGCTCGCCCCGAAGTGCCTCGCTGATCGTCGGAAACATCGTGGCAAACAACACGAAGAAGGCTGAGAACAGCAGAATCCAGTTGTTGGCCAGGAAGGCCGCCTCGCGCGACGCCCACGAGTCAAGTTCGTTGCGCGCCCTGAGCATCGGCATCCGCCAAATCACCAGCCCAAAACTGATGGTCAGAATCGCGACCATGAAGACTGTGAACATCCAGGCCAGTTCGCGGTCCTCGCCAAACGCATGCACCGACTGCACGATGCCCGACCGCGTCATGAACGTGCCGAAGATGGTCAGGAAAAACGTCATGATGACCAGCGACACGTTCCAGACCTTCAACATGCCGCGACGTTCCTGCACCATCACGGAGTGGAGGAACGCAGTGGCCGTGAACCACGGCAACAAGCCGGCGTTTTCCACCGGGTCCCATCCCCAGTAGCCGCCCCACCCGAGTTCTTCATAGGCCCACAGGCCACCAAGCGCGAGCCCCACCGTCAGGAACAACCACGAGGTCATCGTCCAGCGCCGTACCGCGCGGAGCCATGAGTCGTCGAGCTGGCCGCTGATGAGCGCGGCCAGGCAAAACGCGAACGGGATGGTCATGCCGACAAACCCCAGATACAGCAGGGGCGGATGAATGACCATGTAGAAATTCTGGAGAAGCGGGTTCAGCCCCTTGCCCGCGAGCGGCGCGGCCAGCAGGTGCGTCTCGAACGGGTTGTTGTGCACCACCATCAGAAAAAGGAAGAACATCTGCACAACCGAAATGACCGCCACCACCCACGGCACGAGCAGGCGGTGCCGGTCGCGGTTGATGTGCACGGCCGCGCTGCCAAACAGGGCCAGCAGCGTCACCCAGAACATCAGCGACCCGTCCAGGCCACCCCAATACGACGTGAGCTTGTAAAACAGCGGTTGTGCCGAGTCCGAGTACCGCTGGACGTATTTGATGCTGTAGTCCTCGGTGACGAAGGCGTGCACGATGATGGCCGACGCCACCAGCATCAACCCTGTCAGCACATGGAAGAGTCCGACAGAGCCGTGCACCAGCGACGAGCGGCCGCGGCGACCGCCTGCCACCCCTGTGGCAAACGCGGCGCCGGCGACCACGAAGGCAGCCAGGATAAGGAAGTAGCCAAGTGAAGCCATAGTGAGGTTTCTAGTGTGAACGCCAACGGCCAGAAGGCCGCCGCAACTAACGGACGGTTGGAGCGGTTGGCCCGGCTTCGTACTTGGAGGGGCACTTCGCCATGATGCCCTTCGGCTCGACGTGAATGACGTTGTTGGGGCCCAGCCGCCCCTTCACCACGACCTCGGCGTCGGCCTTGAAGGTGTCAGGGACCACGCCCGTGTAGACCGCATCCATGACCTGACCGTTCGAGTGAATCTTGAAGCGGTACTCCAGGGTGGACGCCTTGACCAGGGGGTCGCCCTGCACATGGCCGTGCACCTGCAGACGTTTGCCCTGCCACTCCTGCGGACTGGCCATGACCTCGTCAACCTTCAAGTAGTATTCGGCGCCTTCGGAAATCGTCGAAATCATCAACCACGACAAAGCCGACAGAATCACTACCGCCGACACGCTGACACGGACCGTCTTTTTTGACATCTCAGCCCTCGCCTCACCGTCAAGGATACGCCCCGGACGCCCGGTGGCGCAACAGGCGAGCGACGGTTGATACAGGCAATCCCACCACGGTGTCGTACGCGCCTTCAATGCGGGTGATCCAGCGCGACGCGAATCCTTGAATCGCGTAGGCACCCGCCTTGTCGCGGGGTTCCCCGGACGCCACCGTCGCCGCGATTTCGTCGGGCGAAATCTCCCGCATCCAGACGTCCGTAGTTTCGACGGCCACATCCGGCGCATCGGTGGCCGGCCACCAGACGGCCACCGCCGTCACCACCGCGTGCATCCGGCCTGACAGCAGCGTGAGCATCCGCACGGCGTCGGTGTCGTCCACGGGCTTTCCCAGCACGGCCTCGTCAACCACGACGATGGTATCGGCGCCCAGCACGGGCCGCGTGCCCGCTTTGTGGCGCACCGCGCCGGCCTTTTCCACGGCCATGCGCCGAG
Organism: Vicinamibacterales bacterium; assembly: GCA_046594875.1. Taxonomy (GTDB): domain Bacteria; phylum Acidobacteriota; class Vicinamibacteria; order Vicinamibacterales; family SCN-69-37; genus SYFT01. The sequence goes on along the minus strand of JBKJQX010000190.1, from coordinate 2,555 downwards.
CGTAGTCCACAGGCGCCTCACCGCTGCGCCTCTGCTCGTTGATATCGGCCGCAATCACCTCAAACGTGAATCCCGCTGCGGCGAGCAATTCACGTCGCCGAGCGGACGCGGACGCGAGCACCAGACTCATCACCGGATGATACACTTCGAGGTTGGATGGAATCGCTGCAGCAGACGGCCGCTCGTGTCCTGGGGCCACTGCTCGACGCCCAGCCGCTCTCACCCGGCAAGGTCGCCTTCGCGTGGTCCATTGCCGCGGGTCCTGTGCTCTCGCGCGCCAGCACTCCCACATGGACCACCGATGGCACATTGCGCATTCGCGCGCGCGATGCCGTGTGGCGCACCGAACTTGAACGCGCACGGCCGATGGTGGCCGAGCGACTCACCCACCTGCTGGGCCCCACGGCCGTCCGCCGCATCATCATTACGGAGTAAGTCTCATGCGTGAATCAGTCATCGTCAGCGCCGTTCGTACCCCCACCGGCAAGTTCCTGGGTGTGCTCAAAGACTTCCGCGCGCCGGACCTGGGCGCGCTCGCCATTCGCGAAGCCGTCGCCCGCGCCGGCATTGATCCCGCCACCGTGGACGAATGCCTCATGGGCAACGTGGTCAGCGCTGGCGTTGGCCAGGCGCCGGCCCGTCAAGCCGCGCTGCGCGGCGGCCTCCCCATCACCGTGGGCGCGCTCACGATCAACAAGGTCTGCGGTTCGGGGCTCAAAGCCGTGATGCTCGCATCGCAAGGCATCGCCACCGGCGATATCGACATTGCCGTGGCCGGCGGCATGGAGTCCATGAGCAACTGCCCCTATCTCCTCTTCAAGGTCCGCGAAGGCCTGCGCATGGGCGACAGCAAGGTGGTGGATTCCATGATCCACGACGGCCTCTGGGACGCGTTTGACGACGTGCATATGGGGATGACGGGAGAACTCGTCTCTGACACCTACAAGGTCAGCCGCGAAGAACAGGACGCATATGCCGTGGACAGCCATCGCAAGGCCGCCAAGGCCACGCGGGACGGGGCGTTCACCGACGAGATGCTGCCCATCTCCATTCCGCAGCGCAAGGGCGAGCCGCTTATCGTCAATACCGACGAGCCGATTCGCGAAGACACGTCACTCGAGTCGCTCGGCCGCCTCAAGCCGGCCTTCAAGAAAGACGGCACCGTCACGGCCGGCAACGCGCCGGGCGTCAACGATGCGGCCGCCGCGCTTGTCGTCATGGCCGCCGATGTGGCGGCACACCTCAACCTCACCCCCATCGCCCGCATCGTCGGTCAGGCCACCTCGGGCCTGGAACCAAAGATGGTGCTGATGACGCCGGTGGATGCGGTGAAAAAGCTCATGCTCAAGACCGGCTGGACGCTGGCCGACGTGGATCTGTTCGAGTTGAACGAAGCGTTTTCCGTGCAGGGCGTGGCGGTCATCCGCGAGCTGGGCATCGACCCGCTGAAGGTCAATGTGCACGGCGGCGCGGTGGCCCTGGGACACGCGATTGGCGCGAGTGGCGCGCGCGTGCTCACCACGCTCCTGTATGCGCTCAAGCGCCATGGCAAGAAGCGCGGCGTGGCGACGCTCTGCCTCGGCGGCGGCAACGGCGTCGCGCTGGCGGTCGAGATGCTCTAGCGACACCGCCGCTGTAATGGCGAAATGCCACAAATGTCCGAAATGGCGAAGTATCGGACAGAGCGATTGCAGGGAGAATGCGGGAATGTCCAAGGCGCACAATGAGCGAATGATCTTGGAGCAGCAGATTCAACCATTAGCCACCAAGGACATTCGGGCATTCTTCCCTGCAATTGGTTTGTCCAGCATTTCGCCATTTCGGACATTTGTGACATTTCGCCATTGCGCCCGGCGCCCTGAGCGGCGCCCTTATAGGAGAAGGCAATGATCAAAGTAGTGGGCGTGATTGGCGCCGGAACCATGGGTAATGGCATCGCGCAGGTGTTCGCACAGTCGGGGTTCACGGTGAAGCTGCATGACGCGGCAGCGCCGGCGATTGACCGCGCGCTCAAGACCATCGACAAGAGCCTGGCGAAGTTCGTGGAGAAGGGCAAGATGACCGCGGAGCACCGCGACGCGGCGCTCGGCCGCCTCTCGGCCGCCCCGTCGCTCGATGCGTTCGGTGACGTGGATTACGTCGTCGAGGCGGTGGTCGAGCGCCTCGACGTCAAGCGCAGCATCTTCGGCGCGCTCGACACCATCACCCGGCCCGACGTCATCCTCACCTCCAACACGTCGTCTATTTCGATCACCACGATCGGCGCGGCGACGACGCGGCCCGCAAACGTCCTTGGCATGCACTTCATGAATCCGGTGCCGCTGATGCCCCTGGTGGAACTCATCCGCGGTCAGGCCACCTCGCCCGAGGCGATGCAGACCGCATCAGACCTGTGCCGCACGCTGGGCAAAACACCAGTGGAAGCAGCCGACTACCCCGGCTTCATCGCCAACCGCATCCTGATGCCGATGATTAACGAAGCCATTTTCGCCGTGATGGAAGGCGTGGGCACGCCCGAGGCTATCGATTCAGTGATGAAACTCGGCCTGAACCAC
>JBKJQX010000137.1:0-2678 GCA_046594875.1 Vicinamibacterales bacterium | reverse complement strand
TAACGTAGAGGACTTTATGCGGAGTGCGTCCAGAACGACAGCATTACCGAGGGACGTGGCCGCACTCCGTATAAAGTCAGGTTGAACTGAACCGAGCCCCGGCTATGGGGATTGTATCGAGACGGCGGAGGCATGTCTCGGTCGATTCACCGCGAACGATCTCCCGGGGGTTGGCGACTGACGCGGATCGCTGGGTCTCGGAGGTCGCTGCGGCGGGGATCGCCTGGCCTCGGTGGGCGGCAATCCGCTCAACAGCGCGCACTGCGGCTGTCCGCGAGCGATCGCGGGTAAGCTTTGTGCGCGGTTACAACGCGTCGTGTGCATCAGGAACTGTCCAGCCGGAGGAGCAGCCGCTTCAGTTCGACGGCCGAGAGGCGCGGTCCGGGGATCAATCGGCCGACGCCGCACAGCGGACAATGCTCGTGTTCAACCGTTGCGCCGCTGCCGGGGGACACCTGGGCACTTGCGTCCGCGGGAGCCTCGACGGCCAAAAGGCGGCGGCACCGTTCGAGGCTCTTCGTCCGCACGCGATTGGCCAGCAGGCCGAAGTGGCGGATGCGCATGAAGCCGCCGGGCACGGCGTGCAGCAGGAAGCGGCGCAGGAACTCGGCCCCATCCAGAGTCATCGTGCGCGGCCGATTGCCGTGTGCGTAATCCTTCCAGCGGAAGGTGACCTTCTCATCGTCGACCGACACCAGCCGGCGGTTGCTGATCGCGATGCGGTGGGTGTATCGCGCAAGATACTTCAGCACCTGCCGCGGCCCGCCGAACGGCGACTTGGCGTAGACCACCCAGTCGTGCTTCACCGACGCATCCAGCAATCTCTCGAACGCGCGATCGTCCCCCGCGCCGATCAGCTTGCCCTTGCCGCGCATCCGCTTCAGGGCGTCGATGAACTTGCCGCGAAAGACGCGCGAGAGCACCCGCACGGGCAGGAAGAACCCGGCGCGGCACGAGACCCACTTGCCGTCCGGCGCGATCCCGCCGCCGGGCACGACGCAGTGAACGTGCGGATGCAGGCACAGGTTCTGGCCCCAGGTGTGCAGGATGCCGATGAAGCCGATCCGCGCGCCCAGACGCCTGGGATTGGCGGCAACCTCCAGCAGCGTCCGCGCGACCGCGCCCAGCAGCACGTTGTAGACGACTCGCCTGTTCACCAGCGCCAATGCGTTGAAGTCATCGGGCAGGGTAAAGACGACATGGAAGTACTCGACCGGCAGCAGCTCCGCTTCACGCTCGGCCATCCACCGCGCGCACGCCGCCGCCTGACACCGCGGGCAGTGCCGGTTGCGGCAGGAGTTGTACGCGATGCGCTGATGCCGGCAGGAATCGCAGGTCTGGACATGCCCGCCCAGCTCGGCGGTGCGGCAGGAAGCAATCGCACGCAGGATGCGCCGATGCTCGCCGCTCAGATCACCGAGCCGATGCCCGTGCCGCCGCACGACCTCCGCCAACTCCAGCGCCCCGCACGGGCGCTGGGGCGTCGCGGTCATGGCGTCCTGGTCGTCGTCGCAGCGGGATAAAGCCGGTCGAGCGGGCTGACCACCGAGCGCAGGTGCTGATCGGAGACGTGCGTGTAGCGGGCGGTGGTCTTGAGGTTGGCGTGGCCCAGCAGCATCTGGATCGAGCGCAGGTCCGTCCCGGCTTCCAGCAGGTGCGTGGCGTAGCAGTGCCGCAGGGTGTGCGGACTGACCCGCCGGGTGATGCCGGCCCGTCGGGCGGCGCGGGCGACGATGCGATCGGCCGTCGCAGGGTCCATCGCCCGGCCGGGATCGCGCGTCTGCGGGAACAGCCAGCCGCCCGCCACCGGACGACACTCTCGCCAGTAATCGCGCAGCACGATCAGCAACTGGGGCGAGAGCTTGACCATGCGGTCCTTATTGCCCTTGCCGCCGCGGACGTGGATGAACATCCGCCCGCCGTCAATGTCCGCCGGCCTCAGGTTCAGCGCTTCGGAGATGCGCAGCCCCGCGCCGTACAGCGTGAGCAACAGGGCCTTGTGCTTGGGATGATGGGCGACGACGTCGAACAGCCGCCGCAACTCATCGGCACCGAGGATCGTGGGGAGGCGCTTGGGCGCGCGAGCGCACGGCAGCCGCTCGAAGCGCTCGTCATCCTGCTTGAGCGTGAAGCGGTAAAGGAACTGCAACCCGCAGCGCGCGATGTTGTAGCGGCTCCAGCTGGCGTGCCGCGCCTGAACCAGGTGCAGCAGGTACTGCCGTGCGTGCGCGCCGCCGAGTTGCTCGGGCGAACGTCCGTAGTGCCGGGCGAACTGCGCCACGGCGTGCACGTACGCGTCGATGGTGTTGGGCGAAAGGTTCCGCAGGCGCATGTCTTCGATCATGCGCTGACGAAGAGGGGTCATCGGATCGCTCCTTGTAAGAGACAAGGAGCCGATGATGCCGCGCCCCGGCCAGAGGCGGGAACGTCACGGCGGAGCGTGAGTCAAAAAAACTGCGCCCCACCGCGCAGCGGTTTAGTTCAACCTCTGATTATCCTGACCGGCTGCGCAAGATAGCATGCCGGGCGTTGGGGTAGGATATCAAGTCCGGAAAACGGGACAGCCCGGCTCAGTCTCAACCCTCCCCTGGTGCTGGTCCAAGCATCAGGTTGTGAGCGATCGACCGGAGCAGCATTTCCTGTTTCCGCCGGCGGGTCAGGATCGAACGCAGATACTC
>JBKJQX010000131.1:0-37212 GCA_046594875.1 Vicinamibacterales bacterium | reverse complement strand
GTTCCGCGCAACCGTGGAGACGGGCGGACGCGGACGCGGACGGGGACGCGGGCGGTAGAGCCGTCAGGTGCTAGACTGATCTGACCCGCACGCGCCGGACCGCGGTCCGGACCCTGTGCAAGTTCAGCCGACGAACCGCGTCAGGGCCGGAAGGCAGCAGCGCTCAGTCGATCCTGTGCTGTGCCGCAGGCCCTCCGGGCCGCGGTCGGGCGCTTGCGGCAGTACTTTCCCAATGTCCCACATCGCACTCGCTCGAAAATGGCGCCCTCAGCGGTTTGAGGACGTGATCGGCCAGCGCGGGGTTGTCGAGACCCTGCGTAACGCCATCGCCTCGGGCCGCCTGGCGCAGTCGTTCGTCTTTGCCGGGCCACGTGGCGTGGGCAAAACGACCACGGCCCGCATCCTGGCCCGTGCGCTCAACTGCGTAACCGGTCCCACGGCCGACCCGTGCGGCGAGTGTGATGCCTGCCGCGAAATTGCGGAAGGCCGCGACGTGGACGTCATGGAAATCGACGGAGCCACCTACACCGGCATCGACGCCGTCCGCGAGGTTATCGTCGAACCGTTGTCCATTGCGCCGATGCGCAATCGCTACAAGATTTTCATCATCGACGAAGTGCACCGCCTGTCCAAGAACGCGTTCGATGCGCTGCTCAAGTCGATCGAAGAGCCGCCACCCTACGTGAAGTTCATGATGGCGACCACCGAACTGGATGCGGTGCCCGACACCATCCTGTCGCGGTCGCAGGTCTTTGAACTGAAGGCGCTGCCGTTTGCATCCATTCGCGACCAACTGCGCGGCGTCACCACCAACGAAGGCGTCACGATTGACGATGCGGCGTTGGCGCTGGTGGCGCGATCGGCTGAGGGGAGCATGCGCGATGCCCTGAGCGCGCTCGATCAGGTGCTGGCGTTCACCAGCCAGAACGTCACGGCCGCCGACGTGAGCACCGTGCTGGGCCTGGTCGGCCGCGACGTGCAGTTTGACGTGGTCGAGACGGTGGCGCGCGAGGACGCCGGCGCCGTGTTCGCGTTGGCCGGCGGCATCCTCGAGTCTGGGTTCGACCTGCGCACCGTCTGCCGCGAACTGGCGCGACTGGTGCGCGACCTGATGGTCACCAAGATCGACCCCGCGCGCCTGGCGGACCCCGAGATCGCGTCGGAAGGCGAACGCGACCGCATGCAGGCGCTGGCCGAGCGCTATTCACACGCCGATCTCATGCGGGCGTTCGACCTGCTCGCCATGGCCGAGCGCGACATCCGCACATCGTCGCAGCCGCGCCACACGTTCGAAATGGCGCTGCTCAAGTGGATTCACCTCCGCAAGATGACGCCGATCGAAGAGTTGATTTCCGGGGGCGTGGCCCCAGCTCGACCAGCTGCCGCAGGACCTCGGCCACCCGCGCCTGTTCGACCAGTGGCATCGAAGCCAGTTTCCACCCTCGCTCCTGCCGGAGCTACGGCGGACAAGCCATCAGCTTCCCAGTTCCCCAGTTCCTCAGTTCCTCGGCCCACTTCCCCAGCGCCTCAGTCCATTAAGACGAATCTGCTCGCCTCGATCCGCGAAGCGAACAAGTCGTTCTTCGGCATGGTCATCGCGCAGGTGCAGACGGTGGAGGTGGAGGGCGATCGCATCATGTTCACGTTCGCGCCGGCGCACAAGAATCTGCGCGGTCAGCTCGAGGCCAAGCGCGCGTGGATTGAGAACCTCGCGCATAACCTCACTGGTCGCAAAATGACAGTGGCGGTCAAAGAAGCAGAAGGGTCAGCAGCCGCGCCGTCTGCGAAGGCGCCGCCGGCCGCGGCCGTGGATCCCGCCAAGCAGGCCGACCTGCGCGCGCGTGCCAAGGCTGAACCGGCCGTCCAGAACGTGCTCGACGTGTTCGGCGGCGAAATCGAAGACGTAGAGGAGACCTAGTGAATATCCAGGACATGATGAAACAGGCGCAGCAGATGCAGGAGCGTCTGCAGAAGCAGATGGCCGAGATGCGTGTGGAAGCCACCGCGGGCGGCGGCATGGTGACGGTCACCGTCAGCGGCACCAAACAGTTGCTATCACTGCGGCTCGACCCCGAAGTGGTATCGAAAGACGATGTGGAGATGCTGCAGGATTTGATTGTGGCGGCCACCAACGATGCGCATCGGAAAGTGGATGAAGCGCTGGCCAATCAGATGCAGGGCCAGCTTCAGAATCTGACGGGCGGCATGCGCCTGCCCGGTCTCAATTGATGCACACGGATCCGCTGGCGGAACTCGTGACTGCGCTCCAGCGCCTGCCGGGCATCGGCGCCAAAAGCGCCCAGCGCCTCGCCTACCACCTGCTCAAAACCACGCGCGAGGATGTGGACGCGCTGTGCGCCGCCATGCTCTCGGTCAAGAATCGCGTCACCTACTGTTCCACCTGCAGCAACATCACGGACGTCGACCCCTGTTACTACTGCACCGACCCTGCGCGCGAGGGCCGCACGATGTGTGTGGTGGAGCAGCCCGAGAACGTGTGGGCGGTGGAGCGCACGCGCGGATTCCGCGGCAAGTACCACGTGTTGATGGGCACCATCGCACCGCTGCAGGGCATCGGCCCGGACGATCTCAAGATCAAGGGGTTGCTCAGCCGTGTGGCAGACGGCAGTGTGGAGGAAGTGATCCTCGCCACCAATCCCACGGTTGAGGGCGAAGCGACGGCGCTGTACCTGGCGAAGCTCCTCAAGCCCCTTGGTGTGCGCGTCAGCCGTATCGCGATGGGTGTGCCTGTGGGCTCGGACCTCGACTACACCGACGAGTTCACCATGTCCAAGGCCATGGAAGGCCGCAGGGAGATGTGAGAGGGTGATTCGGTTCCTTCAGACCTACAGGCCTCGTGTGAGAACCGTACGCCGACCTCACCCCGCCAACATCTTGTTCACCATCTCCACCACCATCGTCGTCCGCATCGGTTTCTGCATGAAGGCGGACGGGGGTGGCGGCGCCAAGTCAGGACTGGGCAAGTACCCCGACATCAGGATGACGGGCAGTGCGGGCTGGCGCTCACGGAAGTTGTCCGTCAACTCGCGGCCGTTGACGTTGGGCAGCACGTAGTCGACGATCAGCAGGTCGATCGGGTCTTCCACCGCCAGCGCCGCAACCGCGTCCCCGCAGATGATCACCCGGTGTCCCTGCCGTTCCAGGATGCGGGCGATCAACTGCCGAATCGAGGGCTCGTCGTCTACCACCAGGATTGTGGCCATGGCTAGAGAATACGCCTGATCGCCCGGCGGCCGAGCAACCCCAGGCCCACGCCCGCCCACACCAGCATGCGGGCCTTTCGGACCAGCGCAAGCGTCAGTCCCGAGGCCGAGCCGAGGCCCAACATTTCGGTAAAACCAGAGGTCGTGACTTCGTCCACGCCCACGCGCAGGGGCACGGCGCGGAACGCGACGTTGATGAATCTATTCACGGTATCGAGCAGGAAGGCGTTGAGGAGGCTGGCCGAGCCTGTCAGGAGCCGCAGTGTCAGCCAGGCTTCGGCGATGCTGGCCAGGTGGAACGCCGCCTCGCAGGCCAGCACCACGCCCAGCCGCCACGGGCTGGCGGAGAGCGCGCTGTACGTGCGGGTTTCGACGCGCTCCAACTGGTCCAGCCAGCCGGTCACGCGCGGTCCCGGTGGACGCGACAGCCATCTGCGCGCCAGCGTCGTTGACACCGACTTTGCCACAGCCGCCAACGCCGGCCGCGAGCGCGCGAGCCAGACGGCGGCGGCGAGTACGCCCGCCATCACGGCCAGCGACAACCAGAGGGCCACGCGCAGCGAATCGGGCACGACAAACGTGGCGAGCAGCGTGATCGTTCCGCCGAGAATGACGGAAGCCACCGATACGCTGTAGAAGAAATTCTCCGCCGTCAGTGCCGCGAACGCCTCTGCGGCCGGTGCGTGCCGCGTCACGTAGAACGCTTTGGCGGGCTCGGAGACCAGGAGCGACAGAAACGACAGGTTGCCGAGCGCGTCGCCGCTGATGGTGGCGGCCGTGGCGCTCGAAAGGGGTACCGGACGCCCAATCAGGGTGATCCACGCCATCGAGCGCGCCGCGAAGCGAAACAGCGACAACCCGAGGATGGCCAGGAATCCCCGCCAACCCACCGCCCTGAACCCGTCGGAGATGTGGTCCAGTCCCACCAGCCGGACCTGCCACACGAGCAGGGCCAGACCGACGATGGCGAGGAGTGTTCCCGTCAGGGATGGGCGACGAGACGACACGGGGTGAATCATCCCATACGTTCCCGATCACCTCTATAATCAGCAGATGATTCCTGCCGCCTATGCCATGCCAGTGGCGGCGATCCTCGCCATCAGCGGCGCGGTGGCGTGTTTTGCGGGATATCGGCTGTTTCGCATCGTGTTGGGCGTGTACGGATTCATCCTTGGCGCGATGATCACATCGTCGGTCATGGGCACGGCGAATGTGTGGGCGCTGGTGCTGGCGGCGGGTGTGGGCGGGCTCATTGGCGCGGGCTTGATGATTGCGGCGTATTTCGTGGGTGTCGGCCTGGTGGGCGCCGGGCTCGCGTCGCTCGCGGTGCATCTGGTGTGGCGGGCGATTGGTGGCGAGCCGCCGACGGCGTTGATCGTGGTGATGGCGGTGTTGGGTGCGCTGGGCGCGTTGTCGATCGCCCGGCAGGTGGTGGTGTTCGGTACGGCGCTGGCAGGGTCGTGGACGCTCATCGTCGGCGCGCTGGCGCTGGCGGGGGACAGGTTCAATGGGATTTCTGTGACACCCGAGAACATCTGGGTGGTGTACGGTACCGGCCCGTTGCCGGGGAATTGGTGGGTCACTGGTGCGTGGGTGGTGCTGGCGATGGCCGGCGCGGTGGTGCAGATGAGCACGACCACTCGCGGGGGCAAGTCAAAAAAGTCCGGCGGAGGTCGCCGGCAACAATAGGGGAGAGCGCATGGAGTTTTCACGTCACTGCACCATCAACTGGACTGGGTCCGTCATGGAAGGGTCGGGCGCCGTTGCGGCCGGATCGGGCGCGTTTTCGCTGCCGGTCACGTTTCCGCGCCGCATTGGCGAGCCCGAGGGGATGACGAGCCCCGAGGAATTGATGGCCGCCGCGCATGTGGCGTGTTTCGCGATGGCGCTCAACGGCGCGGTTGGCCGCAAGGGCGGGGCGATTGCGAAGACGCAGATCACTTGCAAGGTGACGGCCGACAAGGGCGAGGCCGGGATCAAGATCACGACGTCGGCGCTGTCGCTGGTGGCCGAGGGCGTGACCGGGCTGGATGCCGAGGCGTTCACGGCAGTGGCGAAGGCCGCCGAACAGGGCTGCCCGGTGTCGAACGCGTACCGCGGGTCGATGACGGTGACGCTGGACGTCGTCGTCAAGTAGGGGGCGTCCAGAGTCCAGGGTCCAGAGTCCGCGCGTACGTAGCGCGGCCTGGGTCTCAAGGCCGCGGCTCTCGGGCTTGCCCCGCTTGTGCGCGGCGTTCTAGAATTGGGGTTCTCGTTCCTCGGTAGCTCAACGGTAGAGCATCCGGCTGTTAACCGGAGGGTTGCTGGTTCGAATCCAGCCCGAGGAGCCAATTTCCAAGAATCGATAGCCTGAAATCTGAAAGCGGTGATCGACCTGGACTTGGGCGCTCCGCTGGCCTGACCCTGCCGGGCGCCTAGGTCGGCTACACTTGACCCGACGCCGCGCTTGCTTCAACGTGATGGAGAGGTGGAGCGCTTCGTGGAAGGGCAGGCCGATGACAATGCCAAACACTTTCGATCGCATCACGCAGAATCCGAATGTCCTAGCCGGCCGGGCGACGATAAGGGGTCTGCGCATTTCGGTTGCGCACGTTGTGAATCTCATGGCCAACGGTATGACGCCAGCCCAGGTCGTCGAGGATCTGCCGGACCTCGACGCAGAGGACATCCGTCAGGCCCTCGGGTTTGCAGCCGCGCTCGCCCTGGACGAATTGCATCCAATCCGCGGTTGACCGATGCGGTTCTTGGCGGACGCTGGCATTTCGCCGAAGACTGTCGAGTTCCTTCTCCAGCTCGGCCATGATGCTGTCCACGTCCGGACCCTCGGGATGGCGAAGGCCGAAGATCGTAGTCTTGTTCGGCGCGCCGTAGCCGAACAATCAGTGATTCTCACGTTCGATCTCGACTTCGGCGACATCCTGGCCCTTGGAGTGCTCGACAAGCCGAGTGTGATCATTTTCCGGCTGGCCGACGAACGTCCAGACTCGGTAAACCAGCGTGTTTCGGCGGTGGTCGCTGAACGTCAAGCGGATCTCGTCGCTGGCGCATTGATTCTCATCGAGGACGTGCGATATCGAGTCCGGAAGCTGCCGATCGGCCGCTAACAACCAACGGACGACGGCTAGCGCGATTCCGGGTTGGCCGACCGCCGTGGTCCTTCCTGCCGATCCCCTGTGGAAGCGCGACTACGCCGCCAGCGTGCGCCGCCTTGTGCTCGACGGTGTCGATGTTCCACTCGGCCACCTGTTCGTAGCCGCGGCTCAACCAATCCCTGCAGATGTGGAGGGTGCGAGTCGCGCTCGCAGTGCGAGTGAGGCATTTCTTTACCACCGGCTGCAGACCATCGATGCCACCCGGCAGCGGTTCCGGCTGAACGCCGCGCTGTCGATTCCATTCGATGGCCGCGGCGGTATGGAAGTCGATCTTCTGTGCGAGGCCAGCAGGGTGGCGATCGAAGTCGACGGCGCCCTCCACCTGGGCGATGCGGACGCCTACCGTCGCGATTGGCATAAGGACCGCCTGCTGCAGGAGAACGGGTACACAGTCCTGCGATTCCTGGCGGAAGACCTTGCCAAAGACCTGGGAAACGTACTCGACGTGGTCCAGCGGACACTGGCGCATGGCGCGAAAACCGCGAGACCTCGGGAATGAGTGAGAATCGGGCCAGGCTCAGTTAGCTTGGGAGCAGGGAGCCTGCCATGATTCGGACAATCGAAGCCGTTATCGACGAGAAGGGCCGCGTCCGGTTGCTCGAGCCGGTTCAGCCTTCCTCTGTCCGCCGAGCGCTCGTGACGATCCTCGACGAGGAGCCTGTCACCGAGACCGCTCTCCTCAGCGAAGGCGCACTGTCGGTTGATTGGGATCGGCCTGAGGAGGACGAGGCGTGGGCACACCTGCAGCCGGCGCGGTAGTGCTCGTTCGATTTCCATTCTCCGATCTTTCCAGATCCAAGGTACCTCCAGCCGTCGTGATTGCTGAAGCTGGTCGCGACGATGTGACACGATTTGTGACACAACCCCATCGATAACGCCTGTTGTTGCCCTGATCGGTGGATTGCGATGGTGATCGACGAACTCGACTCAAGCAGCAGACGCGCCCGGGCAGCCTTATAACGCTCGCGCTCAATTGTGGTCGGCTCTTGGTTCGCCATGGACCTTCCTCCATCCCTCGCTGAGAAACAGGAGCCGACGCCTAGAAAGCTCCCAGGGGTCGTTAAGAAAGAAAACCGGCACTTTCTTTATTAAGCGACTAGGCCAGTAAAGGAGATTTACTAGCGATGCCGTTTCCAAACCGGGCGGGCCGGTTCGTGACCCAGTTGGCTGGCCGGGCCGGCTACCTGGCTTTTGTGCCTGCGGACCTTCCGCCACAGCCTGCGATCACGTGGAGCCACGAGTTGCAGGATCTGCTTGAGATTGCCAATCGCGGCGTCGGGCGCCTCGATGGTGCGTCGCTGGTGTTACCCAATCAGGCGTTGTTTCTTTACAGCCACATCCGCAAGGAGGCGGTGCTGTCGAGCCAGATCGAGGGCACGCAATCCTCGCTGTCGGATTTGCTGTTGTTTGAGAACGCGGATGCGCCCGGCTTGCCTGTCGATAATGTGCGAGAGGTGTCGAACTACGTGGCCGCAATGGAGCACGGCCTGGCGCGCCTGAGGGGTGGGTTTCCCCTGAACTTGAGATTGATACGTGAAATCCACGGCGTGCTCGTCAGCGGGTCACGCGGCGCCGACAGGACGCCCGGTGAGTTTCGACGCAGTCAGAACTGGGTCGGGGGCACGCGGCCGGGAGATGCGGTCTTTGTGCCGCCCAACGTTCCCGATTTGATGCCGGCCCTCGACAATCTGGAGAAGTTTCTGCACGACCACACGTCGCGGACGCCGGTGCTGGTCAAGGCCGCACTGGCGCACGCGCAGTTCGAGACCATCCATCCGTTTCTCGACGGTAACGGGCGCGTCGGACGTCTGCTCATCACGTTCCTACTTTGTGCTGAAGGCGCGCTGCGGGAGCCGCTTCTGTACTTGAGCCTGTACCTGAAGCAGAACCGCGCCGCGTACTACGATTCGCTCCAGCGGGTTCGGACGGAGGGCGACTGGGAACAGTGGCTCGAGTTCTTCCTCAAGGGCGTGGTGTCTGTCTCCGAGTCCGGTGTCAAGACGATGCAGCGATTGCTGGTGCTCTTGGACGAGGATCGGCGCCGAATCGAAGCGGCACTTGGCGCGCGGAAGGCGCTCACGGTGTTGCGCCTCCATGATGTCTTCAAGCACCGCGTCGCCACGTCAATTCCGGCAGCAACGAAGGCAACAGGACTCACACCGCCAACGGTTGCGTCGGCAATTGATGCGCTGCAGAAGCTCGGCATCGTCCGCGAGGTCACGGCGCGACGGCGCAATCGACAGTTCCTGTACTCCGCGTACCTCGCGACACTCGAGGATGGGACGTCATCGTCGGAGTCACTGGGCAAAAGGCTATGATTCATCACATGCGACATCGCACCAAGGTCTTGATAGCTGCCGCGGCGCTCGGCGCGGTCTCGCTCGTCGGCCCGATACTCGCCCAGTCGACCGCGAGGCCCACCGTGCCATCAACGCTGATGGCGGGAAACTGGCCGCGTTTTCGGGGACCGAACTCGAATCCGGTCTCCGAGAATCCGAACCTTCCGGTCAGTTGGTCAAAGACCGAGAACGTCGAGTGGGTCACCGACGTGCCGGGAGTCGGCTGGTCGTCGCCCGTGGTGTGGGGGAATCGGGTCTTCGTCACCGCCGCCACAAGCGACAAGCCGATGAAGCCGCCCTCCCAAGGGGTGGACTTCAGCAACGAGTACCTCGCCGAGCTGCGGAAAGCAGGGCTCACGGCTGCGGAGGCCAACAAGAAGCTCTATGAGCGCGATCGCGAGATGCCCGACGAGGTCGTCATCGGCCTCACGCTGTTCTGTTACGACCTCGAGACCGGAAAGAAGCTGTGGGAACGCGAGATGTACAAAGGCCGGCCCGCCGGCGGACGCCACAGCAAGAACAGCTTCGCGTCAGAGACACCCACGACCGATGGCGAGCGCGTCTATGTGTACCTGACCGACTACGGACTCTTCGCGTACGACTTCGAAGGGAAGCCGTCGTGGACAACGCCGCTGAAGTCTCACGCAACGACTCGTGACTGGGGCACCGGCGCCTCCGCCGCGCTGTACAAGGATCGCCTGTTCGTCCTGAACGACAACGAGGAGCAGAGCTTCGTCGCGGCCTTTGATACCCGGACCGGGAAAGAGCTGTGGCGCACGCCGCGCACCGTGCAACCGGCGCGCAAGACAGGATGGTCCACGCCGTTTGTGTGGGAGAACCGTGCGCGGGCCGAACTGGTCACGCTCGGGCCAGGCGTCGCCATCAGCTACAGCCTGAACGGGGCCGAGCTGTGGCGCATGAATCGCATGGGCGGCTACGCCATTCAGAGCCCATTCGCCTGGAACGACTTCCTCTTTGTCACGTCAGGCGCCGGCGGCGAGGATCACAGGCCGATTGTCGCGATCCGCGCCGGTGGCTCCGGCGACATCACACCGCCAGCCACGGAGACCCGCAATGAACATGTCGCGTGGTACGACCAGACTGCCGGCGGCACGTACTTGCCTACTCCGGTCATCTACGAGAATGCGTTGTACGTGCTCAACAACAAAGGCATCTTTTCGCGCCGCAACCCTGAAACCGGTGAGCGCATCTATCAGTCGCGCGTCGCGCCGGGGGCGGCAGCATTCACGGCCTCGCCCTGGGCCTACAACGGTCACGTCTTTGTGATGAGCGAAGAGGGCGACACGTTCGTCATCGAGGCGGGCAACGAGTACCGGCTTGTGCGCACCAATTCCCTCGGCGATTTCTCCATGGCGACGCCAGCGATCGTCGGCGACAGGCTCCTGATCAGAACCCAGCATCGCCTTTATTCAATTCGCAATCGCAAGTAGGGCCCGAGGCGCCGCAGCGTCTCTGGGGCTGAGCGTTACTTCGGCACGCCCAGGTACTTGTCCAGCCAATCCAGCGTGTCCTTGATGATGCGGGCAAACGGAAAGACGTGCCCGCCATCGTAGATGCCGTGGCGCTTGTCCGCCTCGGGCGTCCCGAGCCATTTGAACATCGGCTTCTGCGAGGACTCGATGGGGAACGTGAAGTCCTGCCGGCCGTTCAGCATCAGCACCGGCGTCTTCACGCGCGGCGCAAAGTTGATCTCGTCAACCTCGGGCAGTTTCAGCACCGACGAAAAGCCCCCTGACCAGAGCACCGCCGTGCGGAACCGGGGTTCGACGGCGAGGCCGATGGCGCCCAACCGCGCGCCAAGGCTCACGCCGAAATAGCCCAACCTGGTCGAATCGACATCCTTGCGTGTCAGGAGATAGTCCACCGATCGTCGGAGGTCCTTCATACGCGCCACCGTCAGATCGCGCCGCGCATTGGGGCCCGAGGGGGGCTTCGACAGTTTGCGCTCGTAGCTGCCCTTGTACATCGGCAGCAGCAACGCGCGCTTGCTCCGGACAATGAACCCGAGATAGTTCATTTCGGCGAGTTCGAATGAACTGAGGTAATCCCCGCCCGAGTGCGGGAAATACACGACGGTCTGGTACGGCGGTGCCATACCCTTCGGCAGGAAGAGGTACGCCGGAATGCGTTCGCCCCCGTACGCCGCCGCGTAGCTCACGCGCTCAATCCGCCAGTGCTCCTGCGAGTCGTCCACCGATTCCACCGTAGACTTCAGGTCGGAGGCATCGTAGTCATAGAGCCGCCGGTAAATGTCATAGTCACGGTCGGAAGCCGGCGTCTCTCCGCTGTAGTCGCGCGTGAGTGAGGTCACCGGACCGAGCAGCGCGGGGTTGACAGGCTCGGTGGTCCGCAACTTCACGGTGCGGAATCCGTTGATCGGCGCTCGATCGAAGGGGCTGACCGCGTCGGCCTCCTGGTAGAGATAGGGCGGCGTGTTCCACGCGCCGCCGAGGTTGTAGCGGCGATCGCCGACAAGATTCCAGCACCATTCTCGGACGTTGCCAGCCATGTCGAGAGTGCCATACGGCCCGACTCCAGAGTATTCGCCGCCCCTGGCCACACCCTTCCCGCTGAAATTGCTGTACTCGAGGATGTTCGAGAAAACAATCGGCGGCGCCGCCTGGCGCCAGTGGTGCACAGTGGGCAACCGCTTGCCGTCCCACGCCGCAAACGCGTTCGCCTCGTACCAGCTCACGCCGCGGACGGGGAAGTCGTCCTGGCCGGCAGGGAACGCGCCAAGCTCCCAGGTCGCGGGGCCCGGGCGTCCGGTCGGGTCTGTGAATTCCTTCATCGCTTCGCCAAAGGGCAGTGTGCGACCCTCTTTGACGAACGGCTCGCGCCAGAACTCGGGACTGGTGTACGCACCCGCATCGAGGAACGCCTTGTAGTGGCGGTTGGTCACCTCGAGGCGATCGATGAAGAACCCCTCGACCGGAGTTGACCCCGCGCCGGCGACTTGCGCGCTGCCGGTCGGTATGTAGACCATGCCGTCAGGGGTCTCAGCCTCCGGAATCAGATCGAAGTGCAGTTCCGCCATGCCCGCGTCTGCCGCGCCTTCAAACGGAACAAACCCGGCCTTCACGATGCGGTAGCGGAAGTAGCCGAGCGGCCCGCGGCCGTCAATCGGCGTGGTGCCCAGACGCAGCCACTCACCATTCGGCTCGTTGTAGCCCCTGACAAACACTTCGGCATTGTCCGGGGAGGTGCGGATGGTCACGGGAAACAGAAGGCCGGTGCGCACCTTCTCGAATTCCGCATCGCCGGCGAGCGATCGCTCCATGTCGCGCTGCAGTCGGAAGGCCTCTTCAAAACGCTCGGCTTCGATCATCGATTGCAGCTCGGGCAGCCGCGCCCGTGCCTGGCGTACCGGCCATTGGTAGAACACCCACCAGGCGCCACCTGCGGCCACGGCCAGCAGCACGGCGGCGACCAGCGCGAATGATCGCCGTCGAACGGAGGGCGATGATTGAGCCACGGACGTTGCACGGAGCCCCGCTTCTTCCGTACGGAGCCCCGGGTCTTTAGACCCGGGGTGGGTGACCTGTGATGGCCCGGTGTCGCGTTTGAGCCGCTGCAAGTCTGCGGCGATCTCCGACGCATGCTGGTACCGCAGCGCGCGGTCCTTCTCCAGCGCCTTGGCGATGATGCGCTCGAGATCCGCGGGGACGTGTGGATTGATCCGAACGGCTGCGGCAGGCTGGGCGTGCAGAATCTCGTTGAACGTCGCGGCCATGGTGGTGCCCCTGAATGGCTGCACGCCGGTGGCCATCTCGTAAAGTACGGCGCCGAACGAAAACACGTCGGAACGCGCATCGACACCCTGGCCCAGTGCCTGCTCCGGCGACATATAGGCGATCGTGCCGATGGCGGCGCCCGTGCCCGTCAGAATGCCAAGGTCCTCGACTGCGACGGTGGTGGCCGTGGATGGCGTGGCCTCCTGCGTGACCTTGGCGATCCCGAAGTCCAGGACCTTCGCATGCCCGCGTCTGGTAATAAAGATGTTCGCGGGTTTGACGTCGCGGTGCACGATGCCCTGCGAGTGGGCGGCGTCGAGCGCTTCGGCGATCTGGCTGCCGATGGCAATGATCTCGTCGAGCGGCAGGGCCTTTGTCCCGATGCGGTGCCTGAGCGTCGTGCCTTCAAGCAGTTCCATCGCGATGAACGGCCGCCCGTCGTGCTCGCCGATTTCGTGAATCGTGCAGATGTTCGGGTGATTGAGCGCGGAGGCAGCAATCGCCTCGCGCCGGAATCGGGCCACGGCCTGCCGGTCCGCAAAACTTTCATCAGGCAGGAACTTCAGCGCGACGAAGCGATGCAGGTCGGTGTCCTCAGCCTTGTAGACGACACCCATTCCGCCTTCGCCAAGTTTCTCAAGGACGCGGTAGCGCGAAACAGTGGTGCCGGTCATGTTGTGCTGGACCGCGTCGCAACGATCGCTACTTGCTCCCGATCTTGCTGACGTCGATCGCCCACACACCGCGGCCGTGCGTGCCGATAACGAGCATCCGGTCACGCGGGTGCACGATGAAGTCCATCACGGCGACCGAAGGCAGGTTGCCTCCGAGCACTTCCCATCGCGCGCCGCCATTCGTGGTCACGTAGACACCGAAGTCGTTCGCGGCGTACAGCACGTTCGGGTTGACCGGATCCTCGCGAACCATGTTGATGGGGCCACCCGGGATGTTGCCCGCGATGCTCTTGAACGTCTTGCCGTAGTCAGTGGACTTGTAGATGCGCGCGGCAAAGTCCTCGTCGTACCGTCCCTGTTGCGCGACGTACACCGTGCCCTCGTCGTGCTGCGATGCCACCACCTTGGCAATCCACTGTTTCTTCGGCAGGTTCGCCGTCAATTCCCTGAATTCCTTGCCGTCGTCTACCGATGCCCACAAACGCCCGTCGTCGGTGCCGGTATAGATGAGCCCCTTCTTCTTCGGCGACTCGGCGATCGTGATGACGAGCTGATGTGGGATGTCGCCGATCTTCGTCTTGTCGTTGTAGCTCATGTCGGCGCTGACTTTTTCCCACGTCTCGCCGCGATCGCGGGAGCGGTACAGGGACTGCGCGCCGAAGTAGATTGTGTCGGCATCGTGAGGCGAGATGAGGATCGGCGCCAGCACCTGCATGCGCAGCGGATCCTCGCCTGCGGCCACCGGCGGTCTGATGTCTTTGTCGCGCTGCGGACCCGCCTGCGCTGCCGCGCCTGGCGGCGCAGCTCCGGCGGGCAAGCCCGCTGCGCCAGCAGCGCGTCCCCCTGCGCCTCGGCCGCGAGGCGCGGCGGGAATGCTGAAGTCGGTGCGGCTGAGCTTGCCGGAATACACGATGTTCGGGTTTCTCGGATCTACCGCATGCTGGGTGTACTCGCCGCCTGGCGCGCCTTCCCACGTCATCGGTTTCAAATTCTCCCGGCCGTTGCTGAGATCGATGGCGGCGCGATAGGCGCCGTGGTCCTGCACCGACGCGTAGACCCGAAACGGCGTGTCCATGTCGAAGTTCATGCTGAAGACCGTCTGCACCGGCAGCGTGCCCTGGCGCCACGTCTGGCCGCCATCATTCGAGATACGGAAGCCGCTATCGTTCGAGAGGTACAGGGTGTGCGGATTCTTCGGATCGATCCACATCCCATGGTTGTCGCCACCCTGGCCCCTTCCACCGGTGCCTGCGGGGGGGCCGCCCGGCCATGCCGCGCCGAGGCGGACCCACGTCTTGCCCCCATCGCGTGACACGCTGTTGCCAAGCGCGAGCGTATAGACGGTGTTCTCATCGGTGGGGTCGACGCGGATATTGCCGAACACCCACGCGTACGAGGCGCCCATCGCTCTGACGAACTGCCGCTGTTCCTCGTCCTGACCGCTGACTCGCGTCCAGTTCGCGCCTTTGTCATTGGACCGATACACCTCGTTGCCTTTGATGGCGCATCTCGCGGCGCTTCCGCCGGGGTTCTGGCCGCGTCCGCCGCCGGCGGCGCTTTCCGTCTCGCAATCGTAGTTATCGATGTAGCCGTACACCACGCTGGGATTGGATGGCGCGACGGCCACGCCGATGCGGCCCAGCACATTCGATGGCGGCAGGCCATTCGTCAGCCGGTTCCAGGTCTTGCCCGCGTCGGTGCTCTTGAAGATGCCGCCTTCGCTGAAGCCCACTTCCACGCGCGGGTCATTCCACTTGCGCCGCTGCCGCTGCCACGCGCCCGCATAAAGCGTGTTCGGGTCTTGTGGATCCATTGCCAGATCGTTCACGCCCGTCTTCGGGCTGATCTTCAGCACATGCGCCCACGTCTTGCCGCCGTCGGTCGTCTTGAACACGCCGCGCATCTCGTTTTCGACCCACTCCTGCCCTGCGGACGCCACATAGACCGTGTTCGGGTCGGTCGGGTGCGCCACGATGCGCCCGATGGTGCCGGTGTCGATCAAGCCCATGTGCTGAAACGTCTTCGCGTTGTCGGTGGACTTGTACACCCCGACGCCCGTGTAGGAACTCCGAAAGATGTTCGACTCGCCGGTGCCGACCCACAGGATGTCGGGATTCGAGGGGGCGACGGCCAGCGCGCCTGTGGCGGTGGAGGCTTCCTTGTCAAACACCGCCTGCCACGTCAGGCCGAGATCGTCCGATGCCCAGACACCTCCGCAGCAGCTACCAGCGTAGATTCGGCGAGACGAACCGCGCTCGGCGACAGCGACGTCAGAGAAGCGGCCGCTGATGTTGGTCATCCCGATGTACGACCAGTTCATAGGCCGGTACGGCGACGACGCCGTCATCGCCTCGTGCGTATCCCATGCCTTCAGGTGCGCGGCGTGATTGCCATCCGGCGGCGCTTGGGCACCAACAGCAGAAAAACCGACGACACAGGCAGCGACAGCGAACGTGACGAGCGTGACGGCGAACGAGGTGCGACGAACCATGGCCTGACCTCCAGAATGGCCCTGATATTACACCCGCCGGGCGCGATGCGTCGGCGTGGCCGTCCACGGGTCATCGGGCCATGGATGTTTCGGGTACCGGCCACGCAGTTCCTTGCGAACCTCCGGATATCCGCGCGTCCAGAAACTTCTGAGGTCACTGGTGATCTGGACGGGCTGCTGGTTGGGGGCGAGCAGGACAAACGTAATCGGCACCGCCTTTGGTCCCAGCCGGGGTGTCTCCGCCAACCCGAAGACCTCCTGCAGCTTGACCGACACTTCGATTCCGCCGTCCTCGCGGTACACAATCGCGTGTGCGCGGCCGCTGGGGACACGCAACACGTCGGGTGCCAGTCTGGCAACCTCGGCCCGAACGTGGCCGGGCAGGTGGGTATCAAGACGCACATCGGCCAACCGCGTGACACCGGCACAGGCCGAAGCGGCCAGTTCGGCCGGATCGATCCTGACGCCCGCGAAGTGCAGGCGCTGCAACAGACGCTGATCGGCCTCACTGGGCCCGCGTCGCTGGTAGGCATCGAACAGCAGGCGGGCCGCCACCTCAGGGTCGGCCGCTACTGGCCGTGCGCGGAGGATCAACGCATCGTAGCGATCGAGCCGAGTTGCACGCACGGCGCCTGTGGCCTCGACGAACTCGTGCGTGACCTCGTTGTGCGTGGGCGTGAGCCACTCGGGTTCAACGGCGCTGGCAAGACGAATGAGCGGCTCTCCGCCCGGCCGTGTGGCGCCGGAGACGTCAACCGCGACCACGAACGCGGCGTGCCGCACACCGCTCTCGCGCGCGAGGACGGCGCCGGCGCCCGATGCGAGGAGGAACGCGTCCTGCCCGGCCCCGCGACGCTGTGCGAGCCGGTCGGGATACGCCGCGAGGACGGCGCGCCCCAAATCCTCGTCGCTGAGACCGCCGGCCTGCAGGTCCATCAGTTGTTGTGCAACCTGCCGAAGGTGAGGCGGCAGTTCGTTCGCGTCGCCGAAGACCTCGAGATCCGAATTGCGGGTCTCTCCACTCGCGGCCGCGCGCAAGCGAGTACCGTCGGAGAGACATGCACACACCCGCGCTGCCCGCGCTGTTCGTCGCGCCGCCAGCAGCAGTCGAGCCAGCCTCGGATGCAGGGGCAGTCGGCGCATCGCCCGGCCGTCTGGCGTGAGCCGTCCGTCTTCACCAATCGCGCCGAGCCTGCGTAAGACCGTGAGCGCTGCGGCAATCGCCCAGCGAGGTGGTGCCTCAAACCACTCAAACGAATCGGGCTCGCCACCCCATGCCACAACATCCAGCAGCGGCCCCGTCAGGTCCACCCGGAGGATCTCCGGTTCGCGGTGGGGGCGCAGTCGGTCGCGCGGGTCCCAGAGTCGATAGACGACGCCGGCCCTGGTGCGACCGGCGCGACCGGCGCGCTGATCCGCCGAATCCTGGGTGATGCGCTCCATCAGGAGCGAATCGACCGCCCGACTGGCATCGTACCGCGCCACCTTCTGCAAGCCCGTATCCACCACCGCCGTCACGTCTGGCACGGTGACGGTGGTTTCCGCCAAGTTGGTGGCGAGCACGATACGCGGGCCGCCGGTGGGAGCCAGTGCGCGATCCTGTTCATCCGCATCCAACCCCCCGTGCAGCGGGAACACCGGCCACGCGCCTCCGGCCAGGGCGCGTGCTGCGTCCTGAATCTCACGGGCGCCCGGCAGGAAACACAACACGGCGCCACGAGTGGACGCGGCGAGCTGACGCGCGGCGTCGGCGACCGCGACGCCGGGGTGATACGAGATCTCGAGCGGAAACTGGCGGCCCGGCACCTCGATCACCGGACATCCGTTCAGAAATGCCGACACACGTGATGGATCGATCGTCGCCGACATGACGACGATCCGGAGGTCGTCGCGGGCAAGCCAGGCCTGCTTGACCAAGGCCAGTCCGAGGTCGGCGTGAATGCTGCGCTCGTGAAACTCATCGAGCACCACAGTGCGAACGTCGGAGAGCAGAGGGTCCTGCTGCAGCATCGCGGTCAGCACGCCCTCGGTGGCGATCGTCAGCCGCGTCTGGCCCGACACTCGCCGGTCGAACCGCACGTGCCAGCCAACCTCGCGGCCGACCGTCCAGCCCTGTTCCTCGGCAATGCGTCGGGCGATGGCGCGCGCCGCCACCCGTCGGGGCTGCAACACCAGCACGGCCCCGTCGCGCACCAGTGATGGAGGCACTCGTGTTGTCTTGCCCGCTCCTGGCGCGGCCACGACGACCGCCGCACGGTGCGAGGCCAGTGCCTCATGCACGCGGTGCAGATGGTCATCAATCGGCAGGGTGGGCGTTATCCGCACCACCGTTATCCTTTGAGGAACGCGAGCACGGCAAGCACACGCCGGTGGTCCGAGTCGTCGGGCTCCAGTCCGAGTTTCGAAAAAATGTGGCTGACATGTTTTTCCACCGCGCCTTCGCCCACCGCCAGGCGCGACGCGATGGCCGTGTTGCTCCGGCCTTCCGCCATGCAGGCGAGCACGTCGCGTTCCCGGGGCGTGAGCGGCGCCAGTGGATCCTCGCGCCGGCGCCGGGCCATCACCTGTGCCACTACTTCAGGGTCGAGGGCCGTGCCTCCGCGTGCCACGCGGCTGACGGCATCGATAAACTCCGACACATCGGCCACGCGGTCCTTCAGGAGATAACCCACCCCGCGCGCCCCAAGCGCCAGCAGCTCCTGCGCGGCCGGCTCTTCCACATACTGCGACAGCACCAGCACGCCCATGTCAGGAGCCACGCGCCGCAGGTCCACCGCGGCACGCAGGCCTTCGTCTGAAAACCCGGGCGGCATACGCACGTCCACAATCGCCACGTCAGGGTGATGAACGCGCACAGCCGCCATCAGGGCGGGCGCGTCACCCACTGACGCCACCACCTGCCAACCGGAGTCCACCAGCAGGCGTTCAAGACCGGCCCGTAACAGCACCGAGTCATCGGCAATCACTACCCGCACGGCACCTCCACATGAACGACCGTCGGACCGCCGCTGGGGCTCGAGACAGTCAGATGTCCGTTGAGTGCTTCGACGCGATCGGTCAGTCCCGCCAAACCTCCGCCAGGAGTCACGCTGGCGCCACCGACACCATCATCGCGCACGTCGATCGTCAGTTGATCCGCCTCGCGCCGCGCCGTCACCAGCACATTCGTCGCCTGAGAATAACGCGCGACGTTCGTCAGTGCCTCTGCCACCACAAAATATGCCGCTGATTCCACGGCAGGTATCGGGCGTCGAGACACGGCGACGTCCACGCGCGTGGGAATGGGACACCGGGCCGCCAGCGCAGGCAGGGCAGCCTCAAGGCCGTGGTCGGTCAGTATCGCGGGGTGCAGGCCGCGCGCCAGGTCCCGCAGATCCTGCAACGCGCGCTTCGCCTCTTCGTGCGCCTCGGTGACCAGTCGCGCACCCTGCTCTGGGTCGGTCGTGAGTTTCTGTTGCGCGAGGCCCAGGGTCATCGCGAGCGACACCAGCCGCTGCTGCGCGCCGTCATGAAGGTCGCGCTCCAGCCGCCGCCGGTCCTGGTCGGCAGCACTCATTGAACGGCTCCGGCTGCTGGCCAGATCCGTCACGCGGCGCTGCAGTTCTTCGGGAGACGCATCAAGAAGCGCACCGGCCAGCACGGCCTCGAGCCTGGCCAGTCCTTTCGTGATTCCAACGGCCAGCACGGTCATCACGGCACCCACGACCGTGGCGAGTACCATCGCGCCCGGGCCATCAACCGTCCATGGACTCAGGTTCACTCTGAAGAGGCCAAGCCAATACGCGATCGGCGAACACACCAGGGCGATCGCGACCGACCAGGTGGCGACAGTGATCGTGAACGTGAAGATGCCGATCGGCATTCGCAGCATCAGGTACAGGAAGTCGCGCCACGTCGCCGGGTCCTTGCCGATGGCGGCCAGCCGGGCCAGCCAACCCGACTCCGCTGCGGCCGGACGATACGGGTCCCGCAGGTTCGTGCCCAGGAAACTGTTCATGCGCCCGCGTTCGACGTTGCCCATCGTTCGTACCAACCAGCCCGTGCCGATGAGGACCGGGATGCCAAGCAGCGTCACAAGCGTGCCCACGCCCAGCGTGAACCCCGTGATCACGAGGGCGAAATAGACGATGCCAAGGGGCAGGTTCACCAGCATGTGCACGAGGGCGAACCAGGTGGACGACGCCCAACCAGCGTTGGCGGCGGACGAAGACGAGGAAGTCATGACGGGCCTTTCCGTTCTATCACGCTCGGGACTGAGCGCGATGTCTCACGGTAGCGTTGGGCCGGCAATTCCAAAATCCTGCACGCCCTCCGGCCCACAGGGGGATAACCCCCCGCATCCATCCTCCCGTGTGTCACAATTCGGCAGGTTCACGACAACTTCAGGAGGATTCTCATGCCCCAGCGTTCGCCGATCAACGTCATCCCTGCCGCGCTATTGGCGCTGGTGTTTGTCGGGGCCTCGCTGCTGGCGCAAGGGGCGAAACCCACCGGCGCGGCTACACCGCAGGAGGCTGTGGCCGTGATCAAGAAAGCGTCGGCCGCCGACGACTTCCTGATCGCGTTGCCGGTCATCTCGCCCGCCGGCCTGAAGACCATCGCCAACGAGGGCGTGGGCGGCGTGCTCATGGTGCTCGCCTTCTCGGATCCCGACGACGCCATGCCCGGCGCGCCGAAGCCGCCCAAGGCCGAGCTCGACGCGCAGCGCAAGAAGTACAACGAGGCGCTTACCCTCGCGAAGGCGACCCTGAAGCCGTACGGACTCGACACCGTGATCGGCAAACCGCCGATGGCGCCAGAGACCCAGAAGTCCATTAACGCTGCGCTCGACAAAGCCGACAACTTCACGCTGGTGTCGTCGTTGTTTCGCGCCATGGTGAAGATGGGGCCGATGCTGGGGATGACAGAGGCGCCGAATCCACAACCGCTCGGCAATATCGGCAGCGTGACCGGCTACAAGATCGACGGCGACAAGGCGACCGCGCAGAACGGCGCAGAGACGATGGACTTTGTGCGCATCGGCGGCCGCTGGTACATCGAACCGCCGGCGGGCCCAGGCGCGCCGCCAACCGAAGCCGCGGCGAGCCGGCAGGCGCCCGCGCCGCGGGCCACCGCGTCCGGCAAAGAGCCGGAGGTCGTCGTGGGCGGCATCCAGGTGGTGAGAGTCGTCGTGCCCGACAACGATTTTTCGGCCAAGCCGTTCAACGAGGACAACGGTACGAAGATCGCGTTGTGGATCAAGATGCCGGCCGGACAGGGACTGATCGAGATCGATGAGGACGCATCGCTGCTCGAAAGCGTCACCGACGACAAGGGCTCGAACATCGGAGGCAAGTTCGACAGCTTTCCTGATGAGTTCAAAGACGGCTCCGGGGGCATCATCGAGATCGAAAGCACCGGCTTTGCCGCGCCCGGCGCCACGGCCATCCTTGCTGAAGGGTCGCTCGCGATCACGGCGGCCACCGGCACACGCAAGACCCGCGTGGCCAACGTGCGGCTGACGAACGATGCCACCTTCAGATTCGGCCAGACCACGATTACCGTGGCCGAGGTGGAAACCCAGGGCGAGTCGCAGACCTTCACGCTCAAGTTGCCGCGCCAGGTGATGACCTCGATCAAGAACGTCGTGGTCCTCGATGCCAAGGGGCAGCCGATCGAAGGCAATCGCACGAGCAGTGGCTACATGAACGACGCGGCCGAGATGGGCATGAGCGTGAAGACCGCCGCGAAAACCATCACGCTCGAGTTCGAAGCCTGGACCGGACTCAAGACGATCAAGGTTCCGTTCAAAGTCAGGGCGGCGCTGGGACTCGATTAATCGGTAACTCTGATCGACGCTCGGTCTACAGACCGGCGAACTTCCGGGCTTCGGCCAGCTCCGACCGGCCGGGCGAATCGGCCTTCGTGCACATCGTGACGAGTTCGCTGTAGTACGTCCGGGCGGCCGCCCGGTCGTCGGCAAGCGCCGCCGCTTTCGCCGCGCCGTAGAGGGCACGGAAGCGGCCTGGCTCCTTCTTCAGCGTCGTCTGAAATTCCTTGAGCGCATCGGCGGGCTGCTTCAGCTCCAGTAACATCTCACCGAGCAGTTCGCGTGCGGGCGCGATCGGTCCAGGTGTGACCGCGTTCTTCTCGGTGGCGTCCTCACGAACGGCGGCCGCGCGCATGGTCGTCAACGCGTCGGTCGTCCTGCCTTCGGCCAGTGCCAGGAACGCGGTTGCGCCGAGGTGTTGAATGCCCACCTGCTCCGCCCAGTACGTCTCCTTGGCTTCGGTAAGCCGGCGGTGGATGTCCTGCAGGGCCGCGATCGACTGCCGCGCCTCGGCGAGGGCGCCAGTGCGCGAGGCGCCGAGCGCTCGCGCGAAGTGCGTCATGGCCTCGGTGTACGGGAATCTGCTGGGTTTGGGTTCCAGCCGCGCGGCTGCCGTCCAGTCGCGACGTTCGAGCGTCCACCGCGCGGGGATGGCCGCAAGCGCAAAGATCCCCGCGGACCCTGGTGCCGCGCCGACGACCACAGTGGGATCAAACGCGGCGGCGATTCCGGGGAGCTTCGCCAGCAAGCCCTGCGTGGCCTTATCCTGTCCGGTCTGCAGGTAGGCATACGCCATGTAGTCCATAGCGTGCAGTTGTTCGGCCCGCGCGTCCATTTTCAGCGCGGCTTCGGCCGAGAGGATATTCGTGTCGATCGAATCCTGCCAGGCGCCCACGCGCGTGAACGTGTGTGAAGGCATGTGGAGCGCATGGGGCGCCGCCGGGGCAATCGTGGCGTAGCGCCTGGCCGCCGCGACGGCCTTGTCGGCCAGTGCGGGAACGTCGTAGCTGTGAATGATGTAGTGCGTGATGCCCGGATGGTCGGTCTGCCCCGGATAGAGCTTCTCGAGAATCGCGCCTGCCCTCAGCTGGTTCGCGTACGTTTTATCAGTGGGCAACGCCGCCGCGGTCAGCGACAGGGCCCAGAAGATCGAGGCCTCACGGTCGTTGGGGTAAGTAGCTGCCAGCGCCGCCATCGCCGTCTCGTACGCGACGACGCGTGTCCGCTGATCCAGCGTCGCGGTGTCACTGTAGAGTGTCGCGGCGGCCTCGATGTAGGCCCGCTCGCGCTCGGTCTTCGCGCCCAGCGCTCGCGCCTGTCGAATCGCTTCAAGGCCCTGTTGGAGCTGGGCGGCAGGCCGAAGTGTCGCCGCAAAAGGATTGGTCCACCGGGCGACCGCGATCCCCCAGTGCGCCATGGCGCAGTTCGGGTCTGCGTTGAGGGCCTCGCCGAAGCCCGTGATGGCAGGGCCGAACTCAAACGAATGCAGCAACGCCATCGCGTGATTGAACGGGGCCTTTGCCGACGCCGCACATGACGTCTCGAAATCCACCGTGCCTAACCGCTCGCCAACGGGGTGCTGATGTTGCTGGGCGAACGGGGCAGTCGTCAAGGCGAGCACGAACAGGACGCTTGCGCGACGCGTGCAAAGCATATGGAACCTCATTGGTGGCGGACGCCCCGAGTATACAGGTTCAACAATGACATTTTCCTGGCGATGTCAGTAACCTCTCACCTGCTTTGGGATACTCTTCACCCTCGAAGAGGAGAATCCCATGCTCGATTTTCTTTTGATCCTGCACTTCATCGGCCTAGCGCTTGGCGTCGGCACCGGCTTCGCGATGCTCACCCTGGGCCTGGCCACGGCCGACATGCCGCCCGCTGACCGTGGTGCCTTCATGCGACGCGCGTCGGTGCTGACCCGCAACGGCGCTATCGGGCTCACACTGCTTATTCTGTCCGGGGTCGGGCTCGTCCTCGTGCGGGGTGTGGCCGAGGTCATGGCCTGGGGTGGACCGATGTTCCACGTCAAGCTCACCCTGGTCGCCATCATGATTGGCGTGTTCGGCTATCTCCAGGTCCTGCTGCGACAGTCACGCTCCGCAGATGGCGCCGCTGCCGCCGCACGCATTCCCCTCGTCAGCCGCGTGATGCTGGTGCTCGGCGTTTCAGTGGTGGTCTTCGCGGTATTGGCGTTCCACTGAGAATAATTAGGAATTTAGGAAATTTGGAACTGGGGAACTTAGGAAGTGAGGAATCTCCCCACTTCCCAAGTTCCTGATTTCCTAACTGACTACCGACCCCTGGTGATGGCGACCTGGAACCAGCCCGAGTTATCGCTGAAGGTCAGATCGTTGATCCCAAGGAACAGCTGGCCGTTGGCCGGCATGCGGATGGCCTGCGGCGCGGAGCCAATCGAGAACGGCTGGCCGTTGCCCACCTTCCCGATCAGGCCCCCTACCGGAAGCGACCGGACGGGCAGGCTGCGGAAGACGGCGCTGACGCGGGCCGCGCCGTTGCCGTCGGCTGTTGCTGTGTCGGTGGGCCCGGTGCCCCACTTGATCTCTCGAGAGACCGAGAAGCGCAGGTACTCGCCCGTGCTCACGGTAATCCCGGCGCTGGTCCATGCTTCGGACGCCACGACGTTGACGGTACCGTCACCCTGCTGCCCGCCCTGAGCCGGCGTCGGGTTCATGGTCAACCCGACGTTGGCCGCCACCAGGTAGATACGCGCCACCTGATCCGCACTGATTTCACGTTCGCCGCCAGACGTGTTGAATCGCAGCACCAGGGGCGACGTGCCCCCGACGTCGGACCAATCGGCCAGCAAAGTGTCCCCATTCTTGAACACGACCAGGTTGTTTGCCGGATTCATGCCGTTGAACCATGCCTGCTGGGGTGTGACGTTACCGCCGAAATCCACCATGGCCACCTGGTCCTTGGCGATGAAGCGTTCGGAGCCGCCCACGCGGACTTCGAAGCCTCGGGCGCCCATATCCACCAGTGAGGCTTGCAGGGTTTCACCCGAGCGCAGCGTGATGGTAACCGGCGCCTGTGCCGAGAGGACCACGCCAACGGCCACAGCCATCGCGACGACCCCTGAAAGAATTTTTCCCTGACGATTCATAGTGTCTCCTTCAATAACCTGAGTTCTACCGATATCCTATGCAATGCAAGGTGGAGGCCAATGTGCAGAATGTGACGTTTTATCGCTGGAATGACATGGAAAAGGAAAAAGTCTCCGATTTACTCGATCGGCGGCTGATTACGGGCGACAGGATGATGCTGGCCCACGTGTACCTGAAGAAGGGCTGCGTGGTGCCCCGCCATCAGCACGACAACGAGCAATTGACCTACGTGCTGGATGGCGCCCTCCATTTCTGGATCGGCGAAGACGGGTCGCAGGAGATCACCATCCGGGCAGGGGAAGTGCTGCACATCCCGTCGAACGTCTGGCACAAGGCCGAGGCGCTCGAAGACACGCTGGACGTGGACGTGTTCAGTCCCCCACGCGCCGACTGGCTCGCCAAGACCGACGACTACCTGCGCAAGTAACCATGGACCTGGGGCTTCGAGACCGCGTGGCGATTGTGGCGGCCGGCAGCCAGGGGCTGGGCCGCGCCATCGCCACGGCGCTAGCGGCAGAAGGCACGCGTGTGGTGGTTTGCGCGCGCGGGGCAGAGCGGCTCGAGATCGCATGCCGCGCCATTGCCGCGTCTGGCGGCCGCTGCCACGGTGTCGTCGCCGATGTATCGGTGCCGGCAGACATTGCGCATGTGGTGTCGGAAGCGGAGCGCGTCTTCGGGCCGGCGGAGATTCTGGTCACCAACACCGGTGGCCCGAAATCCGGTCGGTTCGAGACGCTGACGCCAGACGACTGGGACACGGCCACGCGTCAGTTGCTGTTCAGTGCCGTCGGCTTTGCGCGCGCCGCGTTGCCGGGGATGCGAGCGCGGCGCTGGGGGCGCATCATCAACGTCACGTCCATCGCCGCCAAACAGCCCGTGGACGGTCTCATGTTGTCCAATAGCCTCCGGGCCGGCGTGGTGGCGTTTGCCCGCACCCTCGCCAATGAGGTGGCCGCCGAGGGCATTACGGTCAACAACCTGCTGCCCGGCTACACACGTACAGAACGCGTGGTGGACCTTTCAACCCAGATGGCGGCCGCAGAGGGCACCACGCCCGAGGAAATCGTCCAGCGGTGGGAGGCCAACATTCCCATGAAGCGGCTGGGCGAACCTGCGGAATTCGCCGCCATGGCGGCATTTCTGGCCTCCGAACAGGCGAGTTATGTGACCGGCCAGTCGATCGCCGTGGACGGCGGTTGGATTCGCGGGCTGTTCTGATACTCTTTGCGAGGACGTAACGAGAACGTGTCGCCTATCGAACTCGCGCTCAGCATCACACCGCGCGCCCGTCTGGACGTCGTGGATGTGCGGGCTCTCACCACGCAACTCCATGGCGAGGCGCTCTCCGGTTACCGGCGCCACTTCTACGCGTCCGAGCACTCCACTGCAGGATTTTTGCCCCAGAGCCTGGCTGCACGGCTGACCGACCAGTTCGGCGGCGTGGAGCCGTATCTGGACGTGTTCCGTACGGTCTTTCCGGAAGGCGCGGGTTACCGGCACGACCAGCTTGAGCTGCGCGACGAACTGGCCCCCGAGCAGAAGGCCGTGGAGCCGACCAATGCCGATTCGCACCTCGCGTTCATGGGTGGCGGGCTTCGCGCCTGTGTGACAGACGATGCGCTGCGGCAGACGCCGGTGTATTTCGTGGACTTTGATGGCGTGTATCGCAACGTGCCGCGCAAACGTGTGGCGCGTGTGGTCGGCTTCAACCGCGAGGAGGAAGTGGCCCGCACGACCATCCGCGTGCCGGTCTCCGGGCATCCCATCGATGCGGTGAATCTGCGCGAATCGCGCCTGGGCCTGTTTGACCAGGTGGCCGAACTCATCAAGCAGCACGGCGTCACCAAGGGCCGCGTTCGGCTGGAGCTGGCCACGGGTGAGCAGTTCGCCAGCCTCACGGTCAATGAGTACGAAACGCTGTTGATGAAACACGACCTGGCCGACGTCCTGAAGAATCCGCTCAAGTTCGCGGCCGAAAAAGTCCGGCACGCCTGGAACGATCCCCGCGCGGTGCCTGCCAAAGCCCGCGACTATGCGCAGTACGATTTGGTGCGCGCCATGAACAAGCTGCTCGACGCGCTCGGGCTGCACACGTCGCGCATCGAGCGGCTCCTCGCGCGCAGCCTCGAGGCCCCGGCCTCGCGCTTTCTGCGTATGCGCCGGTCGGTGGACCTGATGGTGTCTGACGCCAAGCTGGCGGGGCGCGGCGAACTGGTGCAGGGCCTCTACCAGTCGCCCATTCTCGTGCAGTGGCGTCCGGCTCGCAGCGAATCGCGCCAGGTGGACGTCGCCCTCACGCGCTTCGATTAGCTAGCCAGTTCCCCAGCTCCTCAGAACGCTTGGTCCCAAGGGACCGACAACCGAATGGCACACCGGATAATGCCGGCCATGCTGTACGTCTGCACGAAGTTCCCCCATTGCTCGCCGGTGCGCGGATCGACGTGTTCGGCCAACAGGCCGAGCGGCGTGCGGAGGGCGAGCACGCGTTCGAAGAGCGCCCGCGCTTCATCGCGCTTCCCGATGGTGGCGAGGGCATCGATATACCAGAACGTGCAGGCGAGGAACGCGTTTTCTGGCGCGCCAAAATCGTCGGGCTCGATATAACGGAAGACGAACGACTCCCGCATCAGGTTGCGGCCGATCACATTGACCGTGCTGATGAACCTGGGGTCGTCGGCGCGCAGAAAGCCGACGTCGTTGAGTCGAAGCATGCTGGCGTCGAGGGCCTGTCCGCCCATGGTGGACACGAAACTTCCGATCGACGGATTCCAGGCGTGCTCGCAGATGAACTGATGAATCCGCGCGGCTTCACTCCGCCAGAACGCCGCGCGCTCGTGCAGACCCAGGCGGTTGGCGATTCGCGACAGGCGGTCGCAGCCCGCCCAGCACATCAGGCTTGAAAACGTGTGCACTGCAGACCGGCCCCGCAGTTCCCAGAGTCCGGCGTCGGGTTGATCGAAGACCGCCGCCGCGCGCTCGCCCAGCCGCTCGAGGTGCCGGAACAACGTCTCATCGCCTCCACGCACCAGGCGGCGATCGAAGAAGAGGTGGGTCGCTGTCAGGATGGCCGACCCATACACGTCATGCTGCGTCTGCTGGTACGCCTGGTTTCCGACGCGGACCGGGCCCATGCCGCGATAACCCGGCAACGAATCGATCTCGCGTTCGTCCAGCGCAGCGCGCCCGTTGATGCCATACACCGGCTGCAGCGCCACGCCCCCGCTGGCTGCCACGACATTGAGGACGTAGCCGAGATACCGCTCCATCGTACGGGTGGCGCCAAGGCGGTTCAGCGCGTCCACGACGAAGTAACCGTCCCGCAGCCAGCAATAGCGATAGTCCCAGTTGCGAGCGCTGCCTGCGGCTTCGGGGATGGACGTGGTCATGGCCGCAACGATGGCCCCCGTGTCCTCGAACGCGTTCAGCTTGAGCGTGATCGCCGCCCGAATGACGTCGTCCTGCCATTCGAATGGGATGTTCAGGTAGCGCACCCACTCGCGCCAATAGGCGACCGTCTCCTCGCAGAAGTGGCGAGCGAGTTCTCCAACATTCGCCGGCACGGTCTCATCGGGCCCGAGCATGAGGGTGACGGCGTCGTTGAGATAAAACACGCGCTCGTCGAGAATGGCGCTGATGGAGGCGTCGGTGGTCAGTCTCAGCGTCAGGGCACCACACTCATACCGAATGTGGTTGCTGCCGGAAATGGCCGAGGCCGCCCGAGACCCGTACTGTTCCGCAGGCCGAAGCCGGATGCGGATGCGCGGGCTCCCGGCTGTGCGTCGAATCTGACGCACCAGCATCATGGGGCTGAACACCCGGCCATGCTGCAGAAAGCGGGGCATGACATCGGTGATCTCTACCGCCCCCCCCTCGCGATCGAACAGGCGCGTCACCAGAACCGGAGTGTTGGCCAGATACGTCTGTTCGGATCGGACCACGTCCGAGACTTCGACAGCAAATTGACCCGCAGACTCTGTGCCATCCGACGGGGCCTGCAGGAGGGCGCAGAACACCGGGTCGCCGTCGAATCCAGGCACGCAGGACCACACGATGTCGCCTTGCGCGTTGATCAACGCACTCGTCGTGCCATTGCCGATGAGCGCGAGGTCGAGAGAGGTCATGGCGTTACTTCCTGTGTCTGAGGTTCGTGCGGTGGGGCACTGGCGTGCCGGACGTGAGCCACGCCAGCACCGAGGGTACATCCGGCAGTCTCCACCTCGCTTTGGTGCGGCCCGTCCCAACCTTGATCGCGTAGCCGCCGAGTTGGTTCACCATGGCGAATCCATATTCGTCGGTGACATCGTCTCCGATGAAGAGCGGAGACCGGCCCAGAAAGGGCGCCTCGAGCATGAACGACGCGATCGCCGCGCCTTTGTCCCTGCCGGCCGGCGCCAGTTCCACCACCCGCTTGCCCTGCTGCAGGCAGTACTGGTCACCCAGGGCCATCCGCAGTTTTCGCATGACTCGATGGGCGTAGCTCGCCAGTTGCGGGGCCCGTCGATAGTGCAGCGCGAGTGACAAGCCCTTGTCTTCGACCAGCAGGCCCGGGTGCCGGCGGCCGATACCTTCGAGGACGTGCCGGGCGCCGTCGAGCGCGCGTACCGGCCCTGGGTGCCGCGTCACCCCGCCGTTTGCCGCGCGCCGTTCGAGGCCGTGTTGCCCGGCGGTGGGAAGCATGCGCCCGGGAAACAGGCGGTCGATACTCTCAATCGACCGCCCGGTGATGAGCGCCAGCGCACCGCCCGACGACTGGTACAGCGTCTCGACCAGACCGGGCAGTGTGCGATCCAGCCGGACGCGCGTGGGAGCATCGGCGAAGTCCACCAGCGTCCCGTCCACGTCCAGGAAATACGCGCACCCGGTGAGCGGCAGCCGAATCACGGGCCCTCGAGTGGCGGCTGCGATCCGCCAGATGCGTCCCTGGTCATGAGCCGGTCCAGAAGACGGCTGCGCCGGCGCATGCCGGCGGCGTCAATCAGCATCCGCCCGGCCCACCGGAACACGTTGAATTCTCCAATCAGGCTTCGCATCAGGCGCATGCGGGCCCGCTGCTCGCGCTCGGGCATGTCAAGGGCCGCCTGCAGCGCCGCCGCGCATTCGTCGGCGTCGTAGGGGTTGACGATGATGGCTTCGGCCAGCTCACGCGCCGCGCCCGTGAACTGGCTCAGCACCAGCACACCGCGTTCATCATCGCGCGCCGCCACAAATTCCTTGGCCACGAGGTTCATGCCGTCATGGAGGCTGCTGACAAAACACAGCTCGGCGGCGCGGTAGTACTCGTACACGCCCAGGGCCTCGTGATGCTCGCTGAGCAGGATGATTGGCGGATACGGCGCCAGCGCAAACCGGCGGTTGATGCGGTCGACCAGGGCCCGCACACGCACTTGATAGGCGTCGTATTCTTCGATGCCCGCACGCGTTGGCGCGGCAATCTGCACGAAGGTGAAACGCCCCACCCATTCGGAGTGCAGGTCAAGCAGGCGTTCGACGGCCCTCAGCCGTTCTTCGATGCCCTTGGTGTAGTCGAAGCGATCGACGCCGATGCCGATCGCATGATCGGCCGGAAGGCCGTGGCGGCTTCGCACGTTCGTGCGGCACTGCGCGACAGACTGCTGGACCAGGCTCGTCGAGGGCGGCCACTCGATGGAGATGGGATACCGCTTGACCGAGGTGAGTTCGCGCCGATATGACACGGTGAACATCTCGCGGTCCACGCGCGCCTCAAGTTGTCGATCGACCGTGTCCACAAAATTGTTGCAGTGAAACTGCGTGTGGAACCCAAGGATGCTGCTGCCGAGCAGGCCGTCAAGCAACTGCTCGCGCCATGGGCAAATCGCGAACGCTTCAGGATTCGGCCACGGAATATGCCAAAAGGTGATGATCGTGGCGTTGGGCAGCGCTTCGCGAATCATGCGGGGGGCCAGCGCGAAGTGGTAGTCCTGGACGAGCACGATCGGGTCGTTCGATACGGACTCCTCAACCACCGCCCGCGCGAACTTCCGGTTCACGTGGACGTACTGTTCCCAATCGGTTGTCCGGAACGTCGGTCGCACGTGCGCGATGTGACACAGCGGCCAGAGGCCCTCGTTGGAGAAGCCGTAGTAGTACCCGACCTCCTCTTCTTCGGTGAGCCACACACGGCGAAGGCGGTAGCTCGGCTCGTCGGGAGGCACCGCGATGTGGTTGTGTCGATCGACCACGTCTCGATCGGCCGACCCGCTCCCGTGCGCAATCCAGGTACCAGAACAGGTGCGCATGATCGGCTCCAGGGCCGTGACCAGGCCGCTTGCCGGTCGTCGCACCTCAATGCCATCGTCACGGCGAATGTGGATGTACGGCTCGCGGTTGGAGAGGACGATGACCTGCTGGCCGCGCAGTTCCTGATTGAGCACGGTGCGGAGGGCGTCGGGCGACCACGCGAAGCGGTCTTCGTCGGTGGGCCGGCGCTCGGATTCGATGTCACGAATCAACTCGCGCAGATCGCGCGCGAGCGGCCTGAATTCGGGGGAGTCCGGCATGTTGGCCGGCCGCAACAGGCCCTCGCCGCGCAGCAGCGCGCGCATGCCCTGCACCCAGCCTCGCCAACTGAGTTGCGCGATGACCACGGTCAGCAACGAGACGGTGACGCCAAGGCCCACGAACAGGTAGAACAGGTACAGCCGCGTCTCCTGGCTGCGTCGCGCCATGAAGCTCATGTCGTGGACCAGGATCAGGCTGCCGTCAGGTGCCTCGGGCGATCCGATTGAATGAACCGAGACCAGGAGGGGCCCCTGCGGACTGGTGACGATGTGTCCGTCGGTGCCTGACACCGAGACCAGGTCCGCGCAGCGGCCAGGCGAGGGCAGGGTGCCCGCGGCGATCGGGGCGGCCTCGGTAGACGGACAGTACGCCACGCCGTAGACCCGCTCGTCCTGGGCCACGCGCGTCAGGACCTGTCGCACGCCAGCCTCGTCGCCAAAACGGAACAGGTTCTGCACCGGGTCCTGTACGGTGTTGGCGATCAGGCGGGCGCGGATCTCGATGTCCCTCACGAACCACCGCACCGTGAGACTGTCCACGAGCGGCATCACAGCGTACGCGAAGGCCGCGAGCACCACCAGCAACGGGATGATGAATCGTAGTGAGAGTCGCACGTGAGTCCAACTCTGACCCTATCGACGAGGGCGCGATCTGTCAATCCTCCATAGGACCGAGAGGTCGAAACTGCACTACAGGTCGGATCGGGTTTCCGCAGCGTAACCGGCCAGCAGCAAATCCTGCGCACTCTGCGAGTCACCGTCGAGTGCATCGGAATCACGTTCGTAACTGCCAGTGGCCGTCAGCACCCGGCCGCGATGGGTGTCACCGAGATACGCCGTCAGGACCACCGACCGCAGATGATCCGCCAGCTTCGGATCGATCACGGGGCACAACACTTCGACTCGCCGATCGAGGTTGCGCTCCATGACGTCGGCGCTGCCGATATACACCTTCGGGTCTCCCGCGTTGGCGAACCAGAAGATCCGCGAGTGTTCAAGGAACCGCCCGATGATCGAACGCACCCGGATGTGGTCGCTGACGCCGGGCACGCCGGGGCGCAGCACGCACACCCCGCGCACCAGCAGGTCCACCTGGACGCCCGCCTGTGACGCGCGATACAGGTGCCGCACCATCTCGGGGTCGGTGATGGCGTTGATCTTCATGATGATGCCGCTCGGTTGGCCGGCTTCGGCCGCCGCGATTTCGCGATCGATCAACTGCGCCAGGCCCGACCGCAGGCTGAGCGGCGCCACAAGCAGCGCCCGATACTGCACCTGGTTCGAGTAACCGGTCAGGTAATTGAACAGGTCAGATGCGTCTTCGACAATGGCGTCGCGCGAGGTGAAGAGACCGAGGTCGGTGTAGGTCCGCGACGTCATGACGTTGTAGTTACCGGTGCCCAGATGCGCGTAGCGGCGGATGCCATCGGCTTCCTTGCGTACCACCAGACACAGCTTGCAATGGGTCTTCAGGTTCAGCAAGCCGTAGACCACATGGATGCCGGCGGCTTCAAGCCGCTGGGCCCAGAGAATGTTGTTGCGTTCGTCGAAGCGTGCCTTGAGTTCCACCAGCACGGCCACCTGTTTGCCGCCGTCGGCGGCGCGCACGAGCAGATCCACCAGCGGAGAGTTGGGCCCGATGCGGTACAGGGTCATCTTGATGCCCAGCACCTGCGGGTCGGCCACGGCCGCGCTCAGAAACGCTTCCACCGCGCCAAACGACTGGAAGGGATGGTGCACCAGGCGATCGCGCTGGCGCAGTTCGGTAAAGATCGCCTCACCGTCGTCATCGTCCCAGACGGGCGCCGGAAGGAACGGCGGGTATTTCAGCTCGGCCCGATGGAGCTGCGTGAGCTCCATCCAGTCGCCGAAGCCAAGGCGTTCCTTGGTGCGGAACACGTTCTCTTCTTCGATTTCGAAGTTCTCGATCAGCGTGTCGAGCACACGGCGCGGAACTCCGGCTTCCACCTTCAGCATCGAGAGCGCGCCGTGCCGGCGCTCGCGCAGGCTCTTGTCGATCGATTCGAGGAGGTCGTCGGCTTCGTCCTCCTGAATGACGAGGTCGGCGTCGCGCACCACCCGAAACAGGTACGCGCCCTTCACGGTGGTGCCCGGGAAGAGCCGCGCCAGATTGGCGCGGATGATGTCTTCGAGGAAGACGAAGGTCTGGTGTCCGCGCGTGGCGAGCCGGTCTGGCAGGAGCACGAAGCGCGGAAGGACGTCGGGGATCTTCACGCGCGCGAACTTCGTCCGCCCCGAATGTTTCACGACCACGGCCAGGTTCAGGCTCAGGTTTGAGATGTAGGGAAACGGGTGGCCCGGGTCGAACGCGAGGGGCGTCAGCACGGGCCAGATTTCGCGGGCGAAGTAGGTTTCAAGGTGCTGCGACACCGCTGGCGTGTAGTCGGCGGGGTCGAGGAAGTGGATGTGCGCGTCGGCGAGTTGCGGGCGCAGGTCACGCGTCCAGCACTTCGCCTGCAGCGCCAGCATCTCGGTGGCCTGGCGCCGCACCTGCACGAGTTGTTCCTCGGTGGACATTCCGTCGGGCGACACGTCTTCGGTGCCCGTCCGCTGCTTGCGCAGCAGCGACGCCACGCGAATCATGAAAAACTCGTTGAGGTTGGCGGCGACGATCGCGAGGAACTTCACACGCTCGAGCAGGGGATGGGACGAGTCAGCCGCCTGCGCCAGCACCCGCCGGTTAAATTCGAGCCAGCTCAGTTCGCGGTTCAGGTAAAAGGCCGGGTCGGTCAACGGCCGCTCAACGGCCGTGGCCGGCGCGCTGGGAGCTGGGGCGGTGGCCTCGGGCACGCGGCTCATATCCCACTATTATAGGAGGTCGGTGTAAACGGCCTCCCGGGCGGCAGACGGGCGGTCAAAAGGCGCATAATGGGGGATACCGCCTAAGACGCCAATGTTGGCGTCGCGGGGGACCCAGAAACGTGGGGCGAATCCGGTGGCCGTCGGCCGCTGGTAGAGGACTTCCAGCCTCGAGCCCGTCAGCTAACCCCGTCGGCGATTGGAGGCCTTGTGTCTGCATCCGCGCCTGCGGTTCGTCCGCTCGTACCCCTCAC
Organism: Vicinamibacterales bacterium; assembly: GCA_046594875.1. Classification (GTDB taxonomy): domain Bacteria; phylum Acidobacteriota; class Vicinamibacteria; order Vicinamibacterales; family SCN-69-37; genus SYFT01. The sequence goes on along the minus strand of JBKJQX010000131.1, from coordinate 3,048 downwards.
AATTTCTGCCCTTGGTGTCGTGTATGGCGATATCGGCACGAGTCCGCTCTATGCCATGCGTGAGTGCTTCTTCGGCTCTCATGCCGTGCCGCCGACCCAGGCCAACGTGCTCGGAGTGCTCTCGCTCATCATCTACTCGCTGGTGCTGGTCATCTCCGTCAAATACGTGGCGATTGTGCTGCGTGCCGACAACCAGGGCGAGGGCGGCATCCTGGCGCTCACAGCGTTGTTGCCAAAACGGGACGCCAACACCCGCGTAGGCTGGGTCCTGATCCTGCTGGGCATCTTTGGCGCGGCGCTCCTCTATGGTGACGGCATGATTACCCCGGCCATCACCGTGCTGGGTGCCATGGAAGGCCTCAAGGTGGCCACGCCCCTGCTCGACCCGTATGTCGTGCCGGCGGCCGTCGCCATTCTCGTGGGAGTCTTCGCGATTCAGCGGCATGGCACCCATCGTGTGGGGCGCCTCTTCGGACCGGTGATGGTTCTCTGGTTTGTCGTGCTCGCAGTACTAGGCATCATGTGGACCGTTCGCCAGCCTGTCGTCCTCACCGCCTTCGACCCACGGCACGCCATCGCCTTCTTCGCTGAGCATGGGTTGCACGGGTTTGCGGTGCTCGGCGCGGTTTTTCTCGTGGTGACCGGCGGCGAAGCGTTGTACGCGGACATGGGCCACTTCGGCAAACGGCCGATCCGCCTCGCGTGGTTTGCGCTGGTGCTGCCGTCATTGCTGCTGAACTACTTCGGGCAGGGCGCACTGCTGTTGACCGACGCCTCGGCGGCCCCGCAGCCTTTCTTCCTGCTGGCGCCCTCATGGGCCCTGTTCCCGCTTGTGGCGCTGTCCACCGCGGCCGCCATCATCGCCTCGCAGGCGCTCATTTCCGGGGCGTTCTCGTTGACCCGTCAGGCTGTGCAGCTCGGGTACTGCCCGCGCCTGCAAATCAACCACACGTCCTCGCGCGAGATGGGCCAGGTGTATGTGCCCGCTGTGAACTGGGCACTCATGGTGTGCACGATCGCAATCGTGATCGGCTTCGGCTCGTCTGCCGCGCTGGCGGCCGCGTACGGCATTGCCGTCACCCTGACGATGATCATCACGGCGATCCTGTTGCACGTGGTGATGGTCGAGCGCTGGAAGTGGCCGAAGGCGATCGCCTATGGCGTGACCAGTATTTTTCTTGCGATTGACCTCTCCTTCTTTGGCGCCAACGTCCTCAAGATCCTGCACGGTGGATGGCTTCCCCTGGTCATTGGCGCCGTGCTCTTCACCTTGATGACCACGTGGAAGACCGGCCGGCAGGTGGTGGCCGACCGGATCGCCGACCGGGCCATCCCGATTGAAGATTTCATGATGGCCATCGGGCGTGTGCCGCCGGCGCGCGTCCCAGGCACGGCCGTGTTCATGACGGCGCAGCCCAAAGGCACACCGCCTGCGCTGGCGCACAACCTCCAATACAACAAGGTCCTGCACGATCGTGTCGTCACGCTGACGGTCAGGACCGAGCCAGTGCCGCATGTGGCCCCTGAGGACAGGGCGGCCGTCCGCTATCTGGGCGAAGGGATCTCGGACGTGTCGCTGCGGTACGGATTCATGGAGGATCCGGATGTGCCCCAGGGGCTGCGCGATGCCCTGCACAAGGGCCTCGTCGTTGACGACGATCTGACGTATTTCCTGGGCCGCGAGACATTGCTCGTGACCCGGAGGCCAGGCATGGCCCTCTGGCGAGAGCGACTGTTCGTGTTGATGTCGAGGAACGCCGTGAGGGCCGTCGCCTTCTTCCGACTCCCTCCGGAACGCGTGGTTGAGCTCGGGATTCAATTGGAGTTGTAGACATGCCATCGGCCAACCCGACGAGACACGTCGCCGCCATCGCCCTTCTCCTGGTGTTTGTCGCCGCCTGCAACGAGAACGCCGCATTTGCGCGCGTGGCGGAGGCACACCGGCTCGCGGTCCTTCTGGGGATCGAGTTCGCCAGAGCTACCAACGCGTCCGACCGTGCGGTCATGGCCGACACCGATGACGCGTCGGCCACGTTTGCCAGGGAAGCCCTTGCCGCCACTGAGGCGGTGCAGTCGGGGATGACCCAAATGGCGCCGGTCCTCGCGAATCTGGGCTACACGGACGAGACCCGGCTGCTCGACGAATTCGGGCGACGCTTCGCGGAGTATCGCTCCCTTGACAGCAGCATCCTGGCCCTGGCCGCCGAGGGCACCAACGTCAAGGCCCAACGGCTGTCGCTTGGTGCTGCCCAGCAGGCCGCCGATGAACTGCGGGATGCCCTCGATCGGCTGGTGCCCGCAAACCCAGCGGCAAACGGCTGGCGCGTCAAAGCACTTGCCGCCACCGCCCTGGCCAGTGCCCGCGAGATCCAGGTGCTGCACGCGCCCCACATCGCCGAGGTCCAGGAGGCAGAGATGACCCGGCTGGAGGCGCGGATGACCTCGGCCGAGGCGACCGCCAGACAAGCTCTGCTGGACCTCCAGCGGCTGGTCTCAGCTGCTTCCCGAACGGACGTGGCCACGGCCACCGCTGCGCTCGACCGCTTGAGCAGCCTCAACTCACAAATCAGAACCCTCTCGCGCCGCAATACGAATGTGCGCGCGCTCGCGCTGTCGCTGGGCCAGAAACGTGTCCTGGCGGCCGCGTGCGACACCGCGCTCCGCGCGCTTCAGGAGGCGGTCCGCAGGCGCGGCCTGCCAACGCGGTCAGCCACCGGGGCTTGACCGCCGCGGCCGGACCCGGGCAGGATCAGATTCGAGGAAGGGGACGCTTAATGGCCCACACTGGAAAAATCGGCCGCAACGATCTCTGTTCGTGTGGCAGCGGGAAGAAGTTCAAGAAGTGCCACGGGCTGACAGAGCCCCGCAGTCGCGCCAACATCATGATGTTCGTGCTGATTGGGACGCTCGTGATCGCGGGACTGGCCGCCGCCGCCTCGTCATTCACCACCGACATCGACCACACCGCCAAGTCCACCGGCGTCTGGTCACCCGAGCACGGCCACTATCACTGACGTGACGGCTCGCTCGCGAACATTCGCGACAGCA
>JBKJQX010000118.1:0-5484 GCA_046594875.1 Vicinamibacterales bacterium | reverse complement strand
GCGTTGATGGCGCCTTCGAGCAGCATTTGCAGGTCTTCAAGCTTCCGGCGCCTCGCCTCGTCTTTCCACGCGGTGTGGTTCGCGATCAACTGCGTATTGGACTCAAGGAGCGTTTCGACGATGCGCAGGTTGTTGGCGCGCAGCGAGGAGCCGGTTTCCGTGACCTCGACGATGGCGTCGGCCAGGACGGGCGGTTTGACTTCGGTGGCGCCCCAGGAGAATTCGACCTTCGCGCGAACGCCGTGGGTTTCGAGCAGCCGGCGGGTGAAGCCCACCAGTTCTGTGGCGATGACCTTGCCCTCGAGGTCGGCGATCGATTGGATCGGAGAAGACTCCGGTACGGCGAGCACCCATCGGACTTTGCCGAAGCTCTGCTTGGAGTACACCAGGTCCGCAACTGTGTGGACATTCGCGCCGGTCTCCATGACCCAGTCGAGCCCCGTGAGTCCCGCGTCCAGTACGCCGTCTTCCACATAACGCGCCATTTCCTGCGCGCGAATGAGCATGCACTCGATTTCCGGGTCGTCGATCACGGGAAAATACGATCGGCTGCTCACCGTGATGTTGAAGCCTGCGCGGCGGAACAGGTCCACGGTCGCGTTTTCGAGGCTGCCTTTTGGGATGCCGAGTTTGAGCTTCACCATTACTTGCTCCCGTAGACGAGTGCGGGCTCGTACGTGCGCGCTTCTGTTTCGCGCCATTCGCCGTCCGAGAGCTGGCGGAAGAAGCAACTCGCGTAGCCTTCGTGGCAGACGCCGGGGCCTATCGCCTCAACGTGCAGCAGCAGGGTGTCAGCGTCGCAATCGGTAGCGATGCCTTTGACTGCCAGCCGGTGCCCGGACGATTCGCCCTTCATCCAGATCTTGTTCCGCGAGCGCGAGTAGAACGTGGCGAAGCCCGTTTCGACTGTCGTTCGGAACGCCTCCTCGTTCATGAAGGCCACCATGAGGACGCGGCCGGTTGCATGATCCTGGATCACTGCGGGGAGGAGGCCGTCGAGTTTTGAAAAATCCAGCGTCATGACAAGTCCCAATCTGCGAAAAACGAAGCCTAAAAACAAAAAACCCGCCTGGCGTGGTGCCGGGCGGGCAGAAGATCTTTGAGTATGGTGCTTCTATGTGAAGAAAGCGGCCCGGCGCGGCACAGGATGGCCGTGATGGTGGTGATGGCGATGGTGGCCGGGCTGCGCGAACATGAAACTTATGCTACCAGTTGCGTCCTCGGGCCGCAACTGTCAGCGGCGCGAGTGCGCCCCGATCGTTCGCCAACCACAGCCGATCGGTCAGGTTCGTGACGGTGCAGGCGTGGTTGGGGAGCACGCGTACGCGATCACCGGGCCGCAGCGGTGACGACTCGGGCACGCGGCAGATCGCGTGTTCTTCAGAGACGCGCTCGATGACGATCGACGGGTCGGGCTGATTTTCGTTCGAAGAGAGGAAGACCGCCCCGTAGCCGGGAAGGTCGGTGAATCCCCGGGCTCCGTCCGAGGTCAGCGTTTTGCTCCCGCAGTCGAGGACCGCGCGGTCGGGAGCGGGCCGGCTCACGACCGTGGCCACGACGAAGAGCGCGCAGTTTTCGTACGTCGCGGACCCCAGGCCGACCTGCGTTCGGTCCAGGAACACGTAGTTGCCAGGCCGCATCTCGGTGATCCCCCGCTGGGTGGGCGCAAGCGACGCTGCGGGCGTGGATCCGACGCTGATCTCCTCCACGGCCACACCGTCCTCACGAAGGCGCTTCGCCAGGCCAATCATGATTTCGGTTTCCCTGGTCACGATGGCCGCGAGTGCGTACGGCGATTCGGCGTTGTAGGTGTGTCCCGCGTGGCTCAGCAGGCCGCGAAAGGACAGGCCGGGCAGCCGCGCGATGCGTGTAATCGTGTTCACCACATCGGGCGCATCTGGGTTCACGCCACATCGGTGGGTGCCCACGTCCACCTTCACCAGGACGTCCAGGACCGTTCCGGCGCGCGTCATGGCGCCCGACCAGTCAGCCGCAACGTCGGCGTCATCAACGATGATCGACAGGTGAACCCGTTCCATCAGCACGAGCACGCGATCGGCGTTGGACGGACTGACCGGGTAGGGAACCCGGATATCCGTGATGCCCGCATCGGCAAACACGGCGGCTTCCGATAGCTTCGCGCAGCAGATGCCGACGGCGCCCGCGTCGATTTGCATGCGAGCGATCACCGGGCTCTTGTGGGTCTTGGCGTGCGGCCGCAAGCGGACTCCAGCGTGGTTGGCCAATGTCTGCATCCGGGCGATGTTCGCGGCCAGGCGGCTGGCCGAGACCACAGGGTAGGGCGAGCGAGGGGACAGGGGCATGTCGTGGGTAATTGTAGACACTTGCGAATGCGAAAAGACGTCGGGTGTCTTTTTGCAACCAAAAGACGTCGGGTGTCTTTTGCAGATGACGGCCACAATCGCCCAGAAGACCGAGGCCAGAAAAGACACCCGACGTCTTTTCGGTCGAAAAAGACACCCGACGTCTTTTCGCCTTAGAATCTGGAATTGGGGGTTTTCGTCACATGACTGAGTTTGCACGACGAGTGATTTCTGGTGGAGCCGCCGTGGCAGTCTTGGCCGGCGCCGTGTTGGCCGCCCAGGTGGCGACCACACAAAAGCCGTTCGAGCCAAAGGTGGGCCAGGCCGGCAAAGACGTGGTCTGGGTCCCGACGCCGCAGCCAACCGTGGACGCGATGCTCGACATGGCGAAGCTGACCAAAGACGACTTTCTCGTGGACCTGGGCTCGGGCGACGGCATCACGGTCATCACGGCTGCTAAGCGTGGCGCACGGGCAATGGGGGTGGAATTTAATCCCGACATGGTTGCGCTGGCGCGGCAGCGAGCGGAAGAGGCGGGAATGTCTGCCCGCGCTACCTTCGTCCAGGGCGATTTTTTCAAGACCGACTTCTCAAAAGCCAATGTCCTCACCATGTTCCTGCTGCCGAGCCTCAACGAACAACTGCGGCCGACCATCCTGAACATGAAACCCGGCACTCGCGTGGTGACCAACACCTTCCGCATGGGTTCGGGCGACGACGAGTGGCTGCCTGAGGCCGAGAAGCGCGTGGACCCGTGCGAAACCAGCTGGTGCACCGCGATCCTGTACGTCGTGCCCGCGAAGGTCGAGGGCGACTGGAAGATGGGCGGGAGCATCGCCACAAACATGGGACCGAACACCCTGACCCTCAACCAGAAGTTCCAGATGCTGAGTGGCACCGTCGGCACTGTGAAGCTCACGGAGGGCAAAGTGCTCGGCTACGACATCACGTTTACGGCTGGTCTGACGAAGTACACCGGCCGCGTGAGCGAGGACGGGCAGTCGATCAAGGGCACGAACTGGACCGCGACGCGATAAGAACTGTGTAGTGGCGAAATGCCACAAATGTCCGAAATGGCGAAATGTCTACATTGCTTGAGTGGCAGAATGGCTGAATTTCCTGGCTGTTGAATGGTTGAATCCCCTCCGAACCGGGTCATTCATTCATTGTGCCCAGGACATTCCCACATTCTCCCGACAATGGTTTGTCCGACACTTCGCCATTTCGGTCATTTGTGACATTTCGCCATTACAGCCTCGGCGGCAACGTCAGGCCTTGTCAGCCCAGGAGTCCTAGGCGTCCCTTGACGGTGTGCCCTGGGAAGACATTGCTGATATCCCGTGCGCCGAGATGGCCACCGAGTACCTCGGCGAAGACGTCGCGGAAGTCGGTCGTAATCGCAAGGTCGCGTCCTTCGTAGCGTTGCTCGCGTTCGAGGCCCGGCCACTTGCCGTAGACTTTTCCACCCTTCACATTGCCGCCTAGCAGCAGCATCGCGTTGCCGTGGCCGTGGTCTGTGCCTCGGGCGCCGTTCTCCGACACCGTCCGCCCAAACTCCGACATCGTGAGCACCATCACGTCCGCCATGCCGTCGCCCAGGTCCTGCGCGAAAGCCGCGATGCCGCCAGCGAAGTCGTTGAGACGATTGGCGATCTGCGGCCCCTCGTTCGCGTGGTGGTCCCAGTTGCCTGACTCGGCAAACGCCACCTCCAGGCCCATGTTGGCCTTGATGAGCTGCGCGATCTGCTTGAGCGCCTGGCCGTAACCACTGTTCGGATACACCGCGCCGTTCTGCGGCGTGTACTTGGCCAGGTCCACGGACTCCAGCTGCCGGATCGCGTCAAAGGCCTCCTTGCTGGTGGGCTTGAGCAGCGAATCGGCGGCCGCCGCGTACTGGGCTTCGAACGACGATTGCATCACGTCGCCGCGGTCACCGGCGCGCAGACCGAACCGGCCGAGCTGGTCGATGGCCAGCGCCGGGGCTGTGCCCTGCAGCGCACGCGGTAGCTGCTGCGTGAGCGACACGGCGCGAAACGCACTCGCCTCCTCGTGTTCCTTCGCATGCAGGTATCGGTTGAGCCAGCCGTCACGCGTGCTCTTGCGCCCCGGCGTGCCGCTCTCCATGTAGTCCTGCGCGTCGAAGTGCGACCGCGTCGGATCGTTGGAACCGGTGGCGTTGACGATCGCCAGTTCGCCCCGCTTGAAGTAGGGCTGCAGCGACGCCATGCGCGGGTGGAGGCCGAAGAACCCATCCAGGTCCACTGCACCGCCGGCCTCTCCTGGCTTGGGAATCGCGATCGACGGCCGCGCCTGGTAGTAGGCCTTCTCGCCGAAGGGGACGACCATGTTGAGTCCGTCCACCGCGCCGCGCTGGAACACCGTGACCAGCACCTTGCGCTTCGTCTGGGCGGCCTGTGCGGCCCTGGTGAAAAACGCCGGCGCGAAGCCGAGGCTGACGAGGGCCAGGCTGCCGTTCTTGAGGAAGATTCTTCGGTTCATCATTGGGTTACCTCTTCTGAAACTCAGGTGAGCCCAACGTGAGCGCCACCAACTGCTGCGGCGACTCGGCCTTGGCCAGCGTATCGCGGGTGATTTGCGACGCGTTGCCAAGGAGCAGTGACTGGACCAGCGCGTTGCGGCTGGCTTCGCTGGTGTTGGGCGCCAGTTCGCGCACGTTGAGGTGCACGCCGCGAAGCTGGCCGTTCGACAACTGCACAGCGAAGTTCAGCCGGTTGAGCAATGCGCCGGTGTTGACCCAGTCCTCAGCCGTGTCGCCCCAGCCGGTGGGCGGCTGCGCGCCATAGAGCGGCATCCCGAGCGACCGCAGTGCTCCAACAAGCGGTTGCGGATTGTTGAGGTCCGCGCCCGATGCGCGCACGGCCGACGCCACGAACTCGAGCGGCGTCTTCACCTTTGCGAGCCGCGCCTCGGCCGAGAAGAACTCCGGCGACGTGATGATGGCTCGCGTCACCTCGCGCAGGTCGCCCTTCGTATCCAGGAACACCTTCGCCGCGCGATCAACCACCGACGCCGGCGGCTCATCCGCCACGAAGCGCCGCGCGAGTTTCGTCGCAATAAACTTCGCAGTCGCCGGGTGGGTCGCGAGCAAATCCAGCACGCGCTCTCCATCCGCCTTGCCGCCCGCGTCAATGGTCTTGCC
>JBKJQX010000078.1:0-7978 GCA_046594875.1 Vicinamibacterales bacterium | reverse complement strand
TGCATCGGCTGCCACGCCTGCACGATCGCGTGTAAGGCCGAACACGACATTCCGGTCGGTGTGAACCGATGCTGGGTCAAGACCGTCGAAAAGGGCCGTTTCCCCGACGCGCAACGGCTCTTCCTTCCGGTGTTGTGCAACCAGTGTGCCGATGCGCCGTGCATGAAGATCTGCCCCACCAGCGCCCTCTTCCGGCGCCACGACGGGATCGTCGATCTTCATGGCGACTCCTGCATCGGGTGCAAGGCCTGCATGGCCGCATGCCCCTACGACCAGCTCTTCATCGATCCGAACACCCGCACAGCCGAGAAGTGCAATTTCTGCGCGAACCGGATCGAGAATCAGCTCGAACCCGCATGCGTCAGTGTCTGCCCGACCGAGTGCCGCATCTTTGGCGACATGGACGACCCGACGACTAAGGTTGCGCAGATTGTGCAGCGCGAAGCGTTTACGGTGCGCAAGCCCGAGAAGGGCACGGGCCCGAAAGTCTTCTACCTCTCGGCCGACGACAGCATCATCCAGCCGGAGATTGCGTCGCGCCCTTTCATGTTCAAGGAAGGCGGCGTGCACCTACGGCCGCTCGGTTCGAAAGAGCCAGACCCGCAGTCTCCCGGTGACCCGCGCGTGGACTACGACGTGCCGCATAAGAAGGCCTGGGGCATCGACCTGGTGCTGTATCTGCTGACCAAGGGCATTTCCACTGGAGCGCTGTTCCTGGGCGCCATCCTCTGGCTGATGGGCGACCGCAGCGCGCTGTCGGGCCTTGCCGCACCGCTCGTGGCCTCGATCTTTTCAGCACTGACGGCGGCGGTGCTCGTGATGGATCTGGAACGGCCTGAGCGCTTCTATTACATCCTCACTCGGCCCAACTGGAACTCGTGGATGGCGCGCGGCGCATTCATCCTGACGGCTCATGGCGCCGTCGGCGGTCTCTGGGTATTGGCCTGGCTGCTTGGGGTGCCCGCGGTGATCACGGTACTCGCGATATTGACGCTGCCCATCGCGCTTGCCGCCACCGGCTATACAGGCCTGCTCTTCGCGCAGGGCCTGGCCCGCGATCTGTGGCAGGGCCCACACGCGACCATTGACCTCATCGCGCAAGCCGCGATGGAAGGCGCCGCCGCCCTGCTCATCGCGGCCCTCTTCACCAACGTTGATCTCTGGGTGCTGCGCACGCTCGGCTGGACATTGGCAGGCGCGACGTCGCTCCACCTGCTGATTCTCGTCTCCGAGAATCTGCTGGCGCCCAGCCCGACGCTGCATCACGAATTGGCCGTCCGCGCCATTCGCCATGGCGCCTACGCGAAGATGTTCTGGGTGGGCGCGCTTGGTCTTGGTGGCCTCGCTCCTCTCGCCCTGTTTGCAGTGGCCGCCACCACGGGCTTCTCGATGACAGCCCTGATTCCGATGGCCGTCGTCACGCTCGCAGGCAGCCTGGCGTGGGAATACATCTGGGTGGAGGCAGGACAATGCGTCCCGATTTCATAAATGACTGAGTTTCGATCGCACCCGCCCGTGTCCGATTGGGACAACTACGTCGACTTCGAGTCAACGAGTTGGCCGAAGAAGGACCGGCGCAATTACTGGATCATCCCCAGCATCTGCTTCAACTGCGAGTCGGGCTGTGGCGTCATCGCCTACGTAGACAAAGACACGCTGGACGTTCGAAAGATCGAAGGCAACCCACTGCACCCGGGCAGCCGCGGGCGCACGTGCGCCAAAGGCGTGGTCACACCGAATCAGCTCGAAGACCCAGACCGCATCCTGTATCCCCTGAGGCGCGTCGGGAAGCGCGGCAGTGGCGAGTGGGCGCGCGTGAGCTGGGACGAAGTGCTGGAAGACATTGGCGGCCGCATCCGGAAGGCGATTCTCGAAGACCGCCGCCGCGAGGTGATGTATCACGTCGGCCGTCCCGGTGAAGACGGCTACGTGAACCGCGTGCTGCAGGCGTGGGGCATCGACGGCCACAACAGCCACACCAACGTGTGCTCGTCATCGGCGCGCCTGGCGCACTTCCTGTGGACAGGCGCCGATCGTCCTTCCCCCGACTACGCGAACGCCAAGACCATCCTGCTGCTGTCGTCACATCTCGAATCAGGGCACTATTTCAATCCGCACGCGCAGCGCATCATCGAAGGCAAAACCAAAGGCGCCAAGCTCATCGTCATGGACCCGCGTATGTCGAACACGTCGGCGAAGGCCGATGTGTGGATGCCGACCAAGCCGGGCACAGAAGGCGCGATCCTGCTGGCGATCGCGAAGTATCTGATCGACTCAGGGAAGTACAACCGCGACTTCGTGAAGCGCTGGGTAAATTGGGAGACGTATCTGACGACGAGCCGGCCCGACCTCCCGGTGACGTTCGACGCGTTCGAGGTCGCGCTGAAGGAGGAATACGCGCAGTTCACGCCCGAGTACGCGGAAAGTGAGTCGGGCGTCCCCGCGCACAAGATCCTGGAGGCGGCCGACGCGATAGCCGACGCCGGCACGGCGTTCTCCACGCACAGTTGGCGCGCCGCAGCCGCCGGTCACCTGTGGGGATGGCAGATTACCCGCGCGCTCTACTTCCTCGTGGTTCTCATGGGGGCGGTGGGCGAAAAGGGCGGCGTGAACCTGCACGTCACGAACAAGTTCGTGCCGAAACACCCGAACCCGCCGCCGGCACCGGAGTACTGGAACGAGCTGCTGTTCCCGAAGGAGTTCCCCCTCGCATTCTTCGAGATGAGTTTCCTGCTGCCGCACTTCCTCAAGGAGGGTCGCGGGAAGCTCGACGTGTACTTCACGCGCGTTTACAACCCGCTGTGGACCAACCCGGACGGCTTCTCGTGGATGGAAATGCTGGAGGACGAATCGAAGGTCGGCCTCCATGTGGCGCTCACGCCGATGTGGAGCGAGACGGCATGGTTCGCCGACTACGTGCTGCCGATGGGCCTGGGCACCGAGCGGCACGACACGATGAGCCAGGAGACCCATGCCGGACGCTGGCTCGGTTTCCGGCAGCCCGTGCGACGAGTCGCGCTCGAGAAGCGGGGCACACCAGTTGACGCCACGCACGAGGCCAACCCCGGTGAAGTGTGGGAAGAGTCAGAGTTCTGGATCGCTCTTTCGTGGAAGATCGATCCGGATGGCTCGCTCGGCATTCGCAAGTACTTCGAATCACCGTATCGCGAGGGTAAGCAGATCACGGTTGATGAGTACTACGGCTGGATGTTCGAGAATTCGGTGCCCGGGCTACCCGAAGCAGCAAGTAAGGAAGAGTTAACGCCACTCCAGTACATGCGCAAGTACGGCGTGTTCAAGGTAGACGACGTGGCGTATAGCAAGGTCCATGAGCAGCCGGTGGAGAGCGGCGGGGTGGAGATCGACGGCCGTCGGGTGACCGGGTTCAATACGCCGTCACGCAAGCTCGAGTTCTTCTCGCCAACGCTGGCCGAATGGGGCTGGCCCGAGCACGCGATTCCGCGGTACGTGACTGGGCACGTCTACTGGCGCGACCTCAATCCGGCGGAGAACGAGTTCGATCTGCTGCCGAACTTCCGGCTGCCCACGTTGATTCACACCAGGGCGCCCGTGAAGTGGCTGTATGAAATCTCCCACAGCAATCCGCTGTGGATCGCCTCCGGCGACGCCGAGAAGCTGGGTATCGCGATCGGCGATTTGGTGAAGGTCCACACCGGTATCGGCTTCTTCGTGACCCGCGCGTGGGTCACCGAGGGCATTCGGCCCGGCGTTGTCGCCATGTCGCACCATCTTGGGCGCTGGCGCCTCGACGAAGATCAGGGTGGCGCGCGCAACGCGTCAGCGCTGGTGCGAATTGCGCGCAGCGCCGACGGCAAATACGAAATGCGCCAGGTGCACGGCACGCAGCCGTTCAAGAGCGACGACGCGGATAGCGCGCGGGTGTGGTGGACGGAAATCGGTGTCCACCAGAATCTCACGTTCCCCGTGCAGCCTGATCCCGTCAGCGGGATGCACTGCTGGCATCAGCGCGTGCGGCTCGAGAAAGCGGGACCGGACGACTCGTACGGCGACGTGATGGTGGATACCGCGAAGTCGCACGAGCTGTACCTGGAGTGGATGGCAAAGACGCGGCCAGCGCCTGGCCCGGACGGCACGCGGCGACCGCTGTGGTTCGATCGGCCGCTGAAGCCCGTGGTCGCAGCCTACAAGATGAACTCCTAAGTCAACGCCACACCTTGATCGCGACCGTGTAGGCGAGCAGGATCAGGACGCCGGCTCCGGCGGCGGCAAAGGGCCATTCCTTGAGGCGGCACTCGATGATCACGACGTCGATGACGTTGAGGACCGGAATAGCGACCAACATCCCGAGTCCCAGCCACAACAGCGCCTGAGCGACCGGAGCCGCCGGCCCTGACACGAACAGCGAGAGGGCCAGGCCCATAGCGAGTGTGGCGGACGTGGCCATCAACGCCACCCGCAAAGCCCGCCTCAACGCTGAGAACTCCTGGTGGTTGGTCATTTGAAGAACAGGTATTCAGAGGCCACCACAGCAAGGACCACGGCCAGCAGAATCTTGAGCGAACGCACTTTGACTTTCGCACCGATCCAGAAGCCGGCGCGAGAGCCGACGAGCACGCCCAGCACACCGCCCGCAGCCAACATCGGGCTTGTCAGGTGCCCGCGTGCGAAATTGTCCACCACACCGGGAATCGCCGTCACACCCAGGACGACCGCGCTCGTCGCCGCAGCCACACGCATCGGCACACCACACCAGGAATTCAGCGCCGGGACCACGAGCACGCCACCGCCGACGCCGGCAAGCGTCGAGATCACTCCGGCACCCGCGGCGACACCGACCGCGAAGGGCACCCGCTTCAGTCGGTACGCGACCATTTCCCCGGTGTCATGATCCTGAAACCAGCCGCCCAGAAACCCAACATCGTCGACATGACCCGGCAAAACGTTGCGCTGGTTCAGCCTCGACACGATGACTACAGCCACCAGAAGCGCAGTGCCCCCAAACACCTGCTCGCGCGTTCGCAACGAGATGTAATCGAGCATGAAGGTGCCACCGATGGCGCCAATGGCCGAGACCAGCTGCAGCAGCATGGCGAGGCGCACGTTTGCGGACTTCTGTCCGGCAGATGCGAGTGAAACAAAGTTCGAGGTCGCAATGACAGTGATCAGGCTGACCGCCATGGCCTGCGGGAGCGGGACGCCCAGCGCAATGTTGAGAATGGGCACCAGGAAGATCCCCCCGCCCAATCCCAGCAGCGCCCCGAGGCTACCGGCGCCTATCCCGGCCAGGAAGGTGAAGAGGACGAGCATTCAGGTGCATTCATTGTAAGTGAGCCTCATTGGCTAATTTCAAATGTGGCCTGAGGACCGCGTAGAGCGCGCGCATCATGGGCGTATCGACCCCTACCGCGCGTCCACGGCGGACCACCGACCCTGGCAGCGACTCCACTTCTATGCGTTTGCCAACAGAAAGATCAATCAGGAGTGATGACCGAGTGGTGGTGGGGATCCCCGCAGTGTAGGCTGCGACCTTGTCGAGGGTATCCGCCGCCACGTTGATGCCCGACGCCCGCGCCACGCGCTCCACCTCACGCACGGCGTCCATAAACGCCGCGCGGGATTCCTCGTCAGCCCAGAGCGGGCCAATCGGCAGCCGCGCCGCGCCGGTAAACGCAGCGAACGGCGCGAGATAGATGAACTTCTCCCAGAGCGGGACCCGCGCGTCTGCCACGGGCTCGGCGTGAATGTCGGCCGAGAGCATGAGGTCGGCCAACGCCCGGACGCGCGGCGTGACTTCGGACGGTGGATCAAACACCTCGCCAAACACGATGCGCCTGTGTGAACCGGTCTGCCGAATGACACCCGGTGCGTCAATCGCCGTCGCGATATACGTGGGCCCCGCAATGACCGCCGCCCTGCCTACAACCTGCGCCAGGTCATCGGCGCTGTCCACGCCATTCTGCAGCGTCAGCACCGTCGTGCCCTCACGCATCAGCGCCTTGGCCAGCGGGAACGCCGTGTCGTTATCGTAGGTCTTGACCGCGATGATGACGACGTCAACGGCGCCGATGCGCGCAGGGTCATCCTCGGCTGCGACATTGACGGTGAAATCGCCCTGAACGCCGATGATGCGCAGCCCATTCGCGCGAATCGCGTCCCGGTGCGCGCCCCTGGCCACAAAGCTCACATCCGCGCCTGCCCTCGACAACAGGGCACCGTAGTAGCCACCGACTGCACCCGCCCCAATAACCGCAATTTTCATTTAAACACCCGCTCCACCCTGTACCGGCCGTCTGGCAACGGCGCCAACAGCATCAAATTTGCCGGCGCGCCTACGGCGATAGTCGAATCCCACTTACCTTCGAGCAATGCCAGCTCGGTCCCGACCTCCGCACCGGGTCGGAGCGGCGCCAGCACCTTACGCGCGCCATCCACCTCGAACAAACCGCCGGCGGTACGCAGATCGCCAATGTCGTCAATCGAATGCTGCGTGACCAGCACTCGCTTTCCATCCTCGATTCGTACACGCCGATTCGCCACCAGACCGACATCGCCCGTAAACGCCGGAATACCCGTGCCGGTCACAATCGATACGTTTCGGATGATTGTGTAGAACCCGCCCGTCTGATTCTCGGGCAGCGAATCGTACCTGGCCGCATCGGCCTTGTGCACAGACCCATCCGCCAGGGCGTGAAGCGCGTGGATCAGTGCGGTGTAGTTCAGGCGCACCAGCATGGGATCAGGGTTGGCCTCGGGCCACGGCCCGGTCTCCACAAGCAGCACCGGCGTCCCCCAGAGCGTCAGGTTGTCGCCGAAGGCCCGCACTTCGAAGCTGTCGTCGTACTTCCCGATGCGGCCGAGCGCGAATGGCTCCAGCGCATCACGAACAACGGCGCCAAGGCGCTTGGTCAACAGGCGTCCGGGGCTCACCGATCGCTCTTCGTCGTGAGCTACAGAAAGCAGCGATATCGCCGCGCCCTTCGGCGGTTTCCCCACCGTCGTGCGCCAACTCTGATTGTGGAGGTTGAACCCCACGACCGGGTTCAACTCGTCCCGGATCGACTTGAGCAGGCGACCCTCAGGAGTCTGCAGCAAAAGCGCATCCCGGTTGACGTCGATGCCCTGCACGTTGCGCCGCTGAAATCGCTCTGTGCCGTCAGGATTGAGCATCGGCACCGTGTGTACGGTCAACGCCGACAGCAGTTGCTGCACGGCCGGTTCCTTCTCGTGCAGACGGATGTAATCGTAGATGTCGAATAGCGCAGACGTCGCCGTCGGCTCGTCGCCATGCATCTGCGACCACATCAGGACCACAGTGGGCCCGGTGCCGAACGTGACGTCCCACACTTCGCGGCTTTCAAGCGACCGTCCCACCTCGCGCACCCTCACCACACCGCCACCCATGGCGGCAATCGCCTGGATGCGCGACTTCACCTCGGCATGGTCAACAAGCGGCGACACGGGCGACGACACATGCTCGGCGTCCCACATGCGCGCCAGAACCGGTGGCGAGGGTGCCCCTGTCCGCTGCGCCTTGGGGCCGGCGCCGATCGCCGCACCAGCAGTGCATGCCACGATCAATACGGCGCACCGCGAGCGCCACCGCCGGCCACTGGTCACGGCTTGAACCGAATGCGGGTGGTGGTGCCGTTGGCCGTCACGAAATACATGCTGTCGTACTCGTTGTCGGCCATCGTGACGGCCGAGCCGCCAAGGGCCTTCACGATTGCAGGGACGGTGTTGGAGTGGCCGACCACGAGCACCGCGCCTGCTTTGTGCAACTTGATCTTTGCAATCAACGCAGTGGCGTCGCGCGCCAGCACCACTTCGGCCACCACGCCAGTCTTGGCCGCCAGCGGCGCCGCCGTGTCCTTCGTGCGCTTGTACTCGGTGGTATAGATGGCCGTGATGCCGGCATCACCCAGCATCGCCGCCAGTTTCTGCGCCCGGGCCTTTCCGGACTCCGACAACTCCGGGTCGGGGCTCGCGGTCATCGACG
>JBKJQX010000031.1:0-4987 GCA_046594875.1 Vicinamibacterales bacterium | reverse complement strand
ACGGGTGTCGATCTGTGGAAAAATCGGCGCAAGAAAACGAGTCTTCCACAGATCGACACCCGTCCCCCTGTGGGCCTCGATCGCCAGAAAACGAGTTTTCCACAGATCGACACCCGTCCCCCTCTCTTCCTCGATCTCCGGCGAGCCCGATCACCGCCGCACCAGGCGGGGTCCGGGCGGTGGCAGCAGAGCTGCGACCGCGGCGAGCGTCCGGGCTTTCGCACCGCGGTTGGCCTCCACTAACTCCCGGGCGGCGGCGCCCAATCGCGCGCGTTCAGTCGCGTCTGTCAGCAAGCGCACCCACTCCTCACCCAGTGCAGCGGGCGTCGCCACTTGCACTGCGGCACGGCGCCCCAGGAATTCTTGCGCGATCTCGGCAAAATTCTGCATGTGAGGCCCAAAGACGATCGCCTTGCCATGGACGGCCGGCTCCAGGATGTTGTGGCCACCGTGATCCACCAGACTGCCGCCCACAAACACCGCGGTCGCTACCTGGAACAAGTGCGCGAGCTCACCAATCGAGTCGAGCACCACCACGTCGGCTGCAGGCTCCGCGTCTACTATCAGCTCCGTGCGTCGGACCACGCGCAACCCTTCTGCCCGGACAAGAGCCACCGCTTCATCGAACCGTTCGGGCTTGCGCGGCGCGATGATCAGCAGTGTGGTCGGATGGGTGCGGCGCACCACGCCAAACGCGGTCAACGCGGCGGCCTCCTCCCCCTTCATGGTGCTTGCGGCCATCAGCACCGGTCGCGATTCCGGAATCCGGAAAAAACGCAACACACGCCCAGCACCCCGGCCAGCGGCTGCGGTCGGCGACTCCAGCGAATCGAACTTCAGGCTGCCCGTCACCGAAACGCGCGCCGGCTCGGCGCCGATGTCGACGATGCGCCGGGCCGATTCATCACTTTGCATGCAGAATTGATCGACGTCAGCCAGGACGGTTCGAAAGAACCCCCGGGCCATGCGGTACCGCGGATACGAACGTGATGAAATGCGGCCGTTGGCCATCAGGGTCTTGACGCCGGCCTTGCGGCAGGCCCGCAGCAGATTGGGCCAGATTTCCGTCTCCATCATGATGAAGAGCCTGGGACGCACCAGGCGCAGCGTTCTCGACACAAACGGCTGAAGATCGAACGGGAAAAAGAACACGGCATCCAGATCCGACAGGCGCTCGCGGGCAATCTGCTGCCCAGTCATCGTCGTGGTCGAGAGAAAAATTTTCAGGTCGGGGTAACGCTCCCGGAGTTCGGGAATCAGGGCCCGGGCCGCCAGCGCCTCGCCCACCGATACGGCGTGAATCCAGATGGAGTCGTCACCGTCAAGGTTGAACGTGACCGGCAGGACCCCCATCCGCTGACCGAGGCTCCCCACATATTTTCGATACCGGATGGCCTGGTAGAGGAACCAGGGCGACAGGACCAGGGCCAGGACGACAACGGCCAATGAGTAGAGGACGTGCACAACACTGGACAATATACGTCTTATAATCGCAGCCATGGCGATCAAGGTTGGTATCAACGGGTTCGGCAGAATCGGGCGCAACATCATGCGGGCGGCCATGGTGTATGGCGACATCGACATCGTCGCGGTCAACGACCTGACCGACGCGGCCACGTTGGCCCACCTCCTGAAATACGATTCGATTCTCGGCAACCTCAAGGCGACGATCAGCGCGTCGGCCGACGGGATAACGGTCGACGGCGATGCGTTCAAGGTGCTGGCTATCAAAGACCCGGCGGCGCTGCCCTGGAAGGACCTGGGCGTGGATGTGGTGTTTGAAGGCACCGGCCGCTTCACCAACCGCGAGGATGCCGCGAAGCACCTGACGGCGGGGGCCAAACGCGTCATCATCACGGCCCCGGCGAAGAAGCCGGACGTCACGGTCGTCATGGGTGTGAACCACGAGTCGTACGACCCGGCCACCCATCACATCATCTCCAACGCCTCGTGCACCACCAACTGCCTGGCGCCGGTGGTGAAGGTGCTGCACGACGCCTTCGGGCTCAAGAGCGGGTGGATGACCACCGTGCACGCCTACACCAATGACCAGAACCTGCTGGACCTGCCGCACAAGGACCTGAGGCGTGCCCGTGCGGCGGCCCTGTCGATCATTCCCACCACCACTGGTGCTGCAAGCGCGGTGGCCGAGGTCCTGCCTGAGCTGAAGGGCCGGCTCGACGGCATTGCGATGCGCGTCCCGACCCCGAACGTCTCCGTGGTGGATCTGAGCGCCAACCTCGAACGGCCGGCGACGGCCGAGGCGCTCAATGCCGCGTTTAAGGCGGCCGCCGACGGTCCGCTCTCCGGCATCCTTGAATATGTGACGGCACCGCTCGTGTCGATCGATTTCCGCGGCAACCCGCACTCGGCCATGCTCGATGCGGCGTATACGAAGGTGATGGACGGCAATTTCGCCAAGGTCATGGCCTGGTACGACAACGAGTGGGGCTACTCGAGCCGCTGCGTCGATTTGGTCCGGTACATGGCCACGCGCGGCATCTGAGGGTCGCCATGCGAACGATTCGTGACGTCGCGCTGAAGGGTCGACGCGCCTTCATTCGCGTGGACTTCAACGTGCCGCTCAAAGGCGGGCACATCACCGACGACACCCGCATTCGTGCGGCGCTACCCACCATTCATGCGGCAATCGACGCGGGCGCCACGGTGATTCTGGCGTCGCACCTGGGCCGGCCCAAAGGGAAACCGAATCCGGAATTCAGCCTGCGCCCCATTGCCGATCATCTGGCATCGCTCCTCAGCCGACCGGTCGCGTTTGCGCCCGACTGCATCGGCCCTGCGGCGGCGGAGGTCATCGCGGCCAATCCCGGCGGAGTTATCCTCCTCGAAAATCTCCGGTTCCATAAAGAAGAAGAAGCGAATGACGCCGCGTTCGCGGCCTCCCTTGCGGCGCTGGCCGACGTGTATGTCAACGACGCGTTTGGCGCGGCGCATCGGGCGCACGCCTCCACCGAAGGCATGGTCCACCTGCTGGCCGATCACGTCGCCGGCCTGCTGATGGAAGCCGAGGTGACGTATCTGGGCCGGGCATTAAATAACCCCGACCGGCCATTTGTCGCGATCCTCGGTGGCGCCAAGGTGTCGGACAAACTCGAAGTCATCGAGAACCTGCTGGGCAAGGTGGATGCGCTGGTCATTGGCGGCGCCATGGCCTACACATTCTTCAAGGCGCGCGGACTCGACGTGGGCACGTCGCTCGTGGAGGCCGATCTGGTGGACACCGCCCGCAACCTCGAACAGCGCGCCAAGGCGCGTGGTGTCCGGTTCGAGCTGCCGGTCGATCACGTCGTGGCTGGCGCAATCAGCGCTGACGCGGCGACCGAGGTGCTCGCGATTGGCGATTCGGCTATCGGAGACCGGAAGGGTCTGGACATCGGACCTCGGACCATCGCGGCTTTCGCGGCGGTCATCGCGACCGCACGAACCGTGGTGTGGAACGGCCCGATGGGCGTCTTTGAGCTGCCGCCGTTTGCCGCCGGCACCATCGGTGTGGCGCAAGCCGTCGCCGCTGTGGACGGTACGACGATTATCGGCGGCGGCGATTCGGTGGCTGCCGTGACCCAGGCCGGCGTGGCCGATCGCATGACGCACATCTCCACCGGCGGAGGCGCGTCGCTCGAGTTCCTGGGTGGTCAGGCATTGCCAGGGGTGGTGGCCCTCTCATGAGAATCCCCGTCTTCGCGGCGAACTGGAAGATGCACAAGAGCGGACTTGAAGCCGTGGCGTGGGTCCGCGAATTCGCCCTGGTCACCAGAGAATTGAGCGCGGACGCAGCCGAAGTGGTCATTGCGCCGCCATTCACGGCCCTGGCCGCCGCCGCTGAGGCCGTCCACGGCTCACACCTCACGGTGGCCGGGCAGAATGTCTACTTCGAACGTGAGGGCGCCTTTACGGGCGAGGTCAGCGCCGGCATGCTGAAGGCCGCCGGCGCGTTGTCGGTGATCATCGGTCACTCTGAACGCCGCCGGCTGTTTGGCGACACAGACGAGTCCGTGCGGCGCAAGGTCGCCGCCGCGCACGGCGCAGGCCTGACGCCGATTGTGTGTGTGGGTGAGACGCTCGATGAACGGGAGCGGGGCGACACGCTCGCCGTGCTTGACGCTCAGGTGCGAGCCGGACTTGATGGCTGCAGCGGTGATCAGATTGGCGCGTTGGTCGTGGCCTACGAGCCCGTCTGGGCCATCGGCACGGGAAAAAATGCCACGGCGGCCGAGGCCGGCGAGGCCCATGCCCACATTCGGCGGCGCCTGCGGGAATGGTTCGGCGGCGCGCACGCGGATCGCACCCGGATCCTGTACGGCGGGTCGGTTAAGCCCGAGAACATCCGTGAGCTCATCGGGCTGGCGGATGTGGATGGGGCGCTGGTGGGTGGCGCCTCGCTCGACGCGGCCAGTTTTGCGTCGATCGTCAATAAAGCCACGTCCTAGACGGGGCTCCACGCCGTCTGTTAGAGTGAATGGCTATGTATTACGTCTTCCTTGGCGTCTACGCGATCGTCTGTTTCCTGCTGCTGGTGGTCGTCCTGCTGCAGCAGGGCAAGGGCGGAGACATTGCGGCTGCCTTCGGCGGTTCGAGCAGCCAGGCGGCGTTTGGCGCTCGCGCCGGCGCCACGGTCCTGACACGGGCCACGACCATTCTGGGCGCGCTGTTCATGCTTGGCGCGCTGGCTCTGGCGGTCATGGGGTCGTCGGGTGGTTTTGGCGGGTCGGTTGTGAGTGGCGTTGATGGTCCCGCGGCACCGGCCGCAACGGCACCGGCCGCCGACCCGCTGTCGAACCCGGGCGCGTTGCCAACGCCTCCGGCAACGCCGCCGGCAACGCCTCCCGCTGGCGGTCGTTCGGGCGGCGGCGGAAAATAGATCTCGATCAAGAGCACGACCACGCGGAAGTGGCGGAATTGGCAGACGCACCAGCTTGAGGGGCTGGCGGTAGCAATATCGTGGGGGTTCGAGTCCCCCCTTCCGCAC
>JBKJQX010000203.1:0-11342 GCA_046594875.1 Vicinamibacterales bacterium | reverse complement strand
GTGGGAACGCATCCGGCGTCCGTTCATCTTCGAGAGCGGCGGCCCCAATGGCGGCATCTTCAAGTCCACGAACGGTGGCGATACCTGGACGAAGCTGACGACGGGTTTGCCGTCGGGCAACACCGGCAAGGTGACGATCACCATTCACCGCAAGAATCCGAAAATCCTCTCGGCGATTGTGGAGGCTGCGGTCACCCGCGACCTGAAGGTGCCCGGCTCCGGCATCTACCGGTCCGAGGATGCCGGTGTCACGTGGACCTACGTCAACACCAGCAACGATCGGCCGTTTTATTACAGCCATGTGCAGCTCGATCCGAACTTGCCCAATCGGTTGTACTACCTGGTGGTGCCGGCGCAGGTGTCCGAAGACGGGGGGCGCACGTTCTCTCGCAACCTGCCGGGCATCGAAGGCGACTTCCACGCCATGTGGATCGACCCCGCGAACAGCGACCGGTTTTACATCGGGAACGACAAGGGCGCGTCGGTAACCTACGACGGTGGCCGCACGTTCATCATGTTCGACAACATGGACATCGGCCAGTTCTACGCCATCACCGTGGACAACCGCGATCCGTATCACGTCTACGGCGGCCTGCAGGACAGCGGCAACTGGGGCGGCACCACCAACAGCCGCGACTACAACGGCATCCTCGGCGAACACTGGTTCAAGTTCCACTCGGGCGACGGCTTCCATACGACGGTCGACCCCGACGACTGGACGATCGTCTACACCGAGACCCAAAACGGCAGTGTGCGCCGGCTGGATGCCGACTTCCGTCAGACAGGAAGCAGTGTGTCACCCCGGCAGCAGACGATTCTCAACTTCGAGGATGTCACCGCCGCCGAAGGGAAGGCGCCGACGTTCCGGTACAACTGGAGCTCGCCGCTAACGCTGTCGCCGCATGATTCCAAGATCGTCTACCTCGGCAGCAATCGCCTGATGCGCAGCACCGATCGTGGAGAAAGCTGGAGCATCATCAGCCCAGACCTCTCCACCAACGACCCCGACTACACGACACCAGCGCCGGCCGGCTTCATGGGGGAGCGGGGCGGGGCCGAGACGCATGCGTCGCTGATCTCGGTTGTGGAGTCATCGCTCCGGCCCGGTGTCATCTGGGCGGGGACCGACGACGGCAATGTGCAGGTGACTCGCGACGGTGGCGCCACGTGGACGAACGTGCGCAATAACATTCCCGTCAGCCAGGTGCCGGCGCGCACGTGGGTCAGCCGCGTGGAGCCGTCGCACTTCGACGCCGGCACGGCCTATGTGTCGTTTGACGGTCACCGCACCGGCAACTTCAAGCCCTACGTGTTCAAGACCACCGACTTCGGCGCCACCTGGACGTCCATCTCGTCGAATCTCCCGCAGCGCGACCCGGTCTATGTGGTGAAGGAAGACCTGAGGAATCCGTCACTGTTGTTTGTCGGCACGGAGTTCGGGGTCTACGCGTCGGTCAACGGCGGCGCGCAGTGGCACAAGATGATGACCGACATGCCGACCGTGGCGGTGCACGACCTGGTCATCCATCCGAGGGACAACGACCTGGTGGCGGCCACGCACGGACGCAGCCTCTGGATTCTTGACGACATCACGCCGCTGCAACAGTTGACGCCGGCGGTGATGGCGGCCGACGCACACGCGTTCAGCAACCGCGTGGCATCGGTGTGGAAAGCGATCAGCCGCGGTGCGACGCGTGGGCATCTGCTGTTTCAGGGGCGCAATCCGCTGACCATTGCACAGCGCGCGCCCGCCAATTCACCGAGCGAACTGACAAACTCGGCCACGGTCTCTTTCTTCGTCGGCACGGTGCCGGCCGGCCCGGCGAAGATTGAGATCGTCAGCGCCGACGGTGCGCGTACATTTACCGCCGACCTTCCGGTGACGCAGGGCATCAATCGGTACTTCTGGCCGTTGAGTTTCGCCGCACCGGGTGGCGGTGGTGGGCGCGGCGGCGGAGGGCGTGGCGCCGGCCGTGGTGCCGCCGGGGCCGGCGACCCCGCGCAAGCAGGAGCTGTGCGCGGCGGTGGCGGCGCGGGACGTGGGGCGGCGGCTGCGGCGGCTGATCCCGATGCGCCTCCGCCGATTCCGCAGGGCGCACGCGGCGGTGGCGGGGGCGCCGCCGCGGCCGCAGGCCCCGGCACCTATCGCGTGAAACTCACGATCGGCGACAAGGTCATCAACACGACGGTGGTGGTGCGCGCAGACCCAGAAGCCGCGCGGGTGAGGTAGGGCGCTCCTTCAGTTCCTTCACGCCTCGTGTGACACGAGGATAGGCGCTACTTGACGAACTCGCGCCGGGCGCGCACGTCGAGGCCGTCGCGCTTCACCTTGACCTGAATACTGTGCCTGCCGGTATCTGAGGCTTCCGTTTCGAACGTCAGCATGTACTGGCCCGCCAGTTCGTTCGCGATCCGCTCGAATACCGCGTCGGCGCCTGCCCACCGGCGCATGAACGCGCCGCCGCTTGCGGCAGCCAGGCCCTCAAGGCCGCTGCTGATTTGGCCGCCGCCAGGCGCATCGGGACGTCTGTTCTCTGCCGTCATCGTCGGCGCATCGGCAGCCACCACATAAAACGTCACGCCCTGAAGGGCGGCGCGGCGGGCCGAGTCCATCGTGCTCGCGCCTTCGTACATCCGATCGGCGAGGAACAGCACGGTCCTGCGTCCTTTGACCGTGCTCATGACGGAAATCACGCGATGCAGCGACGAGCGTGACGAGAGTTCGTCGTCTCCCATCGGCATCCGCGGGTTGTAAGTGCCGAGCAGGCCTCGAAGCGCGCGCGCCACCTGCCCGCCCGGCTGACCAATCGCGACTCTGAGTCTGTCTTCCGGCAGCACAAGCAGGCCCATGGCGTGTGACTGTGGCAGGCCTTCCACAAACCTCGCGGCGGCGTTCAGGGTTGCTCGCGACGTCTCAACCCGAAGATTCTCACGGTCGACAG
The DNA here is from genome assembly GCA_046594875.1 of Vicinamibacterales bacterium. Lineage (GTDB taxonomy): Bacteria > Acidobacteriota > Vicinamibacteria > Vicinamibacterales > SCN-69-37 > SYFT01. Next base: position 8,400 of record JBKJQX010000203.1, on the reverse strand, counting down.
CGACCAATATCGTGCTCGCCTGCTCGGCTGATTCCGCTGTTTCATAACGCAGCGAAGAAATTCGGCGAGGCGCGCCGTCCACACGTACCTCAAAGTCGTCGGCGGTCAGGTCGGCCACGACCCGGCCGCTCCTGTCTACCACCCGCGCGTCCACCACCACCACATCCGTGACGGCGCGAAAGGTCGGTTGCTGCGCAGCGACTTGCCAAGCCAGAAGAGCCGCCCCGCACAGCGCTACCGGTTTGAGCATAAGTGGACCTTACCACCGCGGGGTCTGGCCGCGCAGGCCATCTGACAGTACGATGCACCATGTCCGTCGCGCCTGCGTTCTCAGTGGTGCTCGCCACCGACACGTTCGCCACCATCCGGCTGGTGATCGACCACCTGCGCGGGCAGACGATGCGGGATCAGATTGAATTGGTGCTGGTTGCTCCTTCGGCGACGGTGTTGCGTGAGGCCGAGGCCCTGCGGGGAGAGTTTGCGGCGGTGCAGGTCCTCGAATGCCCGCTGACCGGCCTGGGCGCCGCACGTGCTCTGGCGGTGCGCCACTGTAACGCGCCTTTTGTCTTTATCGGCGAGACCCACACGTTCGCGAACGCCGAGTGTGCGGAAGCACTGACGCAGGCGCTGTCGGAAGGGTGGGCGACCGCGACGCCGTGTTTTGAGAATGCGAATCCCGACAGCCTCCTGAGCTGGGCGGCGTTTCTTTCCGACTATGGGCCCTGGATCGACGGTGTGCCGGCCGGCGAAATCCACCACGCGCCCGCTCACAACACCGCGTACAGGCGTGAGGTGCTATTGGCATTTGGTGATGGGCTTGCCGCGGCCCTGACTAGAGAGGACTCCCTGTGGGCGGGACTGCGGGCCGCGGGTGCGCGGAGTTGCCTGGTGTCACGGGCACGCCTCGGTCATGCCAACGTGTCGGAGCCGTGGCACTGGGCCCGCGAGAGGTTCTGCGTTGGCCTGCACGTGGCCACCGGGCGCGCGCCTCGATGGCCGTGGTGGAAGCGATTGGTGTATGCGGCCGGCGCGCCGCTGATTCCGTTTGTCCTGACCAGGCGCGCCCTCGCCCAATACAGGCTGTCTCAGACCCGAATGCCCGCGCTGGCGCTTCCTGCCGTCTTTACCGGCAACGTCCTCTGGGCCCTGGGCGAGGCCGCCGGTTACCTCGGCAAATCGGCGCGCCTGTCGGATCGTTGGATGTTCGAGTACGAGATGCGGAAAGCTGCGTACACCCGATGAACCCTTTCGGCGCCTGTACCGTCAAAGTCAAGGGGGTATCAGACATGCGAGTAAGAGTAACGGCCGCGGTGTTGGTGATCGCGGGTATGGTCGGGATTTCGGCCCAGACGCCGGCGGCAGGACCGGTCTACGACGTTTCGTTTCTGGCCGGGCCGGCTGGCGAGGAGGCCACCTACACTGGAACGACCACGTTCAGCGTGGACGCCAAAGGCATGGTCACTGGCACGATGGCCATCGTCAGCCCGACGACGGTGAAGGCGAAGTTGGCCGGTCGGATCGACCAGGGCGAATGGACGTTCGAGTATCCCTACGAAATGACGGACCAGGGCTGCATGGGCGTCTTGAAGGGCACGGCGAAGGTTCCTGCGGACAAGAAGGTCATCTCCGGAGCGGTGACCATCGGTGGCGACTGTGCGCCGGAGCCGATGAACGGCACCTTCACGTTCACTTTGCAGGCGAAGAAGTAGAAGGGGCGATCGGCCGGACGGCAGCGCCGTCGGCCAGGTCTCTCAGCACCTGGAATGGGCCGGCGACGATGGAGGCGCCCTCGTCTACGCCGGTCACTTCAATGGTCAGGCCACCGATGATGCCGGTGGTGATGGGCGTAAATCTCGCGCTGCGGTCTTTGATTACAAAGACGCCGCTCTTGCCTTCGCGCTGCACCACCGCCTGCAGGGGAACGGCCAGCACGTTGCGGCGCTCGGCGACAAGAATTTCCGTGTCGCACGTGAGGCCTGGCCGCAGCAGTGCCACGTCTCCCTCAAGCCTCACCTTCACTCGAAACTCGCGCGCGGAGGCCTGTGTGCCAACCTGCGGCAGGGCACTGGCACCCACCTCCGCCACGCGCCCCGTGTACGCACGTCCTTGAAGCGCGTCCAGCGTCACCGTCGCGGTGTTGCCTTGCGCCAGACGAAGGACATCCGCCTCGGCCACCTTGACCTCGGCGTTGATCGCACTCAGATCAGAAATCGTCATGAGGATCGAGCCCGGCTGATTCTGGACGCCCATCACCACCATCTCACCCTCTTCGACTTCGAGTCGCGTGATGACTCCCGCAATGGGCGCGGTGATTTCGGTCTTGGCCAGTTGATCCCGGACGCGGGTGCCGTCGGCGCGGCCCTGGGCCACGCGCTGCGACGACGCGCTGCGCGCCTGCTCGGCGGTGGCGAGCGCGGCTTTCGCGGCGTTGACCTGTGCGCTGGCCGTCTCGGCCGCGGCTGCGGCCGCTTCGAATTCAGACTGCGCGACCAGCCCCGACTTGAACAGGTCGCGGGCGCGCTCAAGGGCACGCTGCGCCTCAGCTTGTCGCGACGTGGCCACGGCGACCTCTGCCTGCGCCGCACCCACCCGGGTGCCTGAGCCTTCAGCCTCTGCCTCAAGGGCCCGCAGCGCGGCAGCCGAAGAGGCGACCGCGCTCTGTGCCTGCACCGGATCGATGCGCGCCAGCACCTGGCCGGCGGTCACGCGGTCACCTTCGCGCACGCGAAGACTGACAAGACGGCCCATCACCGACGAGCCAAGATCCGCGTATCGCGTGGCGACGATTTCACCCGAGGCCGTGACGTAGGCGCGCAGCGTTTCAACGCGACTCACCGTGACGATGTCGACGGCGGTGGCATCGGTCTGGCGACCGGACCACCACCACCATCCACCAACCAGCACCACGGCAGCAATGACAAGAAGAAAGCGACGAGACATACCCGCTTATACTCACACAGTGGCAGGCTCCGTGGGGCGTCAGTGGTTTTCTCTACAAGAATCTTTTCGCCAGGCGGCGCGTACTCTGGCGACAAACCGGCTGCGCGCGGGGCTGGGTGCGCTTGCGATTGCTGTGGCGGTGGCCACGCAAGTGGTCGTGGTGTCGGCGCTCGATGGCGTGGCCGCGTTCGCCGAGACGTCCACGGCTCGTGCCTTTGGCTCTGACACGTTTCTCCTCGCGCAGGTCGCGTCACCCGGCCGGATTTCGCGCCGGGAATTGCAGGAACAACTCCAGCGGAACCAGCCCCTGCGGCGAACGGACTGGCGCTTCCTCGATCAGCAGGCCGGAGGCCTGGTGCAGTACGCGCCAAGCGTCCAGACCATCGCGGAGGTGACGGCGGGCGCACGCGTCTACGAGACCGCCGCTGTGGCTGGCACGACGTCCGTACTGGCGGATCTTCGCGATCTGGCCGTGGCGCAGGGCCGTTTCCTCTCACTAGAAGACGACCGCGGGGGCGCGGCAGTGGCGGTCATCGGCGCGGACGTGGCGGACGCGCTGTATCCCACCAGCGACCCGCTCGGGCAAGGCATTCGTGTGGCGGGCCGGCGCTTTGTGGTGATTGGGGTGCAGACGAGGTTGGGCAGCTCCAGCGGCGCGTCGCTCGACCGTTCGGTGTGGATCCCGATCCTGGCCTGGGAGCGCGCGTTTGGCGCCCCTCGCTCATTGCCGCTCTTTGCGAAGGCGACGGCGTCCTCAACGGCGGTTGCGGCCGAGGATCGCGCGAGGGCGTCGCTGCGTGCCCGTCGGCAACTGGCGCCGGGCACCTCCGACACCTTCGACGTGCTCACGCCCGACGCTGCGCGCGGCTTTGTCGCCAATCTCTCGCAGCGCATCGGCGTGGCTGCTGGCCCCATTTCACTCATGGCCCTCCTCGCGGCCGTCGTCGTGGTCACCAACACCGTGCTGGTGTCGGTGACGCAACGCACGCGCGAGATCGGCATACGGCGGGCGCTGGGCGCGCCGCGCTCCCAGATCATGCGCGAGGTGGTGGCCGAATCGGCGCTGACGGCGATTGTGGGCGGCGTGGCCGGCATTGGCGTGGCGGTGGCGCTGGTGGCGTCGCTGGCCGCGGTGCTGGAGCTGCCGCTGGATGTGCGCGCGACGACGGTTGGCTGGAGCCTCCTGGCGTCGGCGGCCAGCGGACTGGTTGCGGGGTGGTATCCGGCGCGGCGCGCTGTCAGGCTGACGGTGGTGGAGGCCATTCGTGTCGAATGATCTGACGCCTCCAGGCGCGGCAGAACGCTGGCGGTCGGCGGTCGTCGAAGCGGGCACGCTGGCGATTGAATCGGTCCGCGTACAGACGGCGCGATCGGTGTTGGCCGTCATCGGCCTGATCATCGGCATCGTGACGGTGGTGCTGGTGTCGTCCACGCTGGTCGGCCTGCGCAACTCCGTGGCGCAGCTGTTTCGTGAACTGGGCACCGACAACATCTTCGCGTTTCACCGGAACGGCGACCCGTATACGCCGGCATCGGACGCCGATGCCTCGCGCCGCACATTGAACAGGGCTGACGCCGATGCCATCGCGCGTCTGGCGCCCTCGGTACGCGGTGTGGCTGCGCAGCTGCTGGTGCCCGCGGTCACCAGCACGCGAGTGATCACGGCGCGGGCTGGGGGGAACGAATCAGACACCGTACTCATTGAGGGTGTCACGCCGAACTTTTTTACCGTGACCGACACGCCTTTTGAGTCAGGGCGGCCATTCACCGAGACCGAGGATCGCGTGGGCGCGTCAGTGGCCGTGCTTGGCGCCAACATCGCGAAGGCCCTGTTTGGCCCGGTGAAACCCGTGGGGCAGTCGTTTCTGCTCGGCGGGGATCGCTACTACGTGGTGGGCGTATTGGCGCCCAGGCAGGGAACATTTTTCGGGGAAAACCGGAACGACAATGTCGTGTCCATTCCGGTGGAGACCGCGTCGCGCCGATTTCCAGAGGCCGAACAGACCGTGATTTATGTGCAGGCCAGGGAAGGGGTGCGCGAGACGGCGCGCTCGGAAACCGAGACGATCCTGCGGTTGACCCGCCAGGTGCCGCCTGGCGCGCCGAGTGACTTTAATCTCTCGACGGCCGACCAGATCATCGCGCAGTTCGATCGCATCGGCGCGCAGATCTTCTTTGCCACCATAGGGCTGGCCCTTGTCTCGCTGGTCATTGGTGGCATCGGAATCGCCAACGTGATGGTGATCAGCGTGACAGAAAGGACGCGCGAGATCGGTCTGCGGCTGGCGATTGGGGCCAGGCGGCAGGACGTGCGGCTGCAGTTCCTGATGGAGTCGGCGATACTGGCCGGCATCGGCGGCTTGGCCGGAGTAGGCATCGCGCTGGCGCTGGGGGCGATCGCGGCCCAACTGGCACCGGCGTTTCCCGCCTTTCCGCCAGTCTGGGCCGTCCTCTCCGGTGTGGTCAGTGCCGTCGTGGTCGGCGTGGTCGCCGGCTACTGGCCCGCGCGCCGCGCATCACTGCTCGATCCCGTCGAGGCGCTTCGGTACGAGTAACACCGCTCCCACGCTCGCGGGCGCTGCCGCCGGTTGCACGCTGATCATGTAGCCGCGCCACATCATGAGCAGGCCGAGTAACTCCGTGACGTACAGCACCTCGGTGTATCCGAAGCGCGTGGCCGTGCCGCCGATGCCCGGCAGGATCGCGCCGGCGGCGATCCAGACGTTGGCCCACATGCGGTGACGCGTGTCGGGCGCCCGGCTGAAGCGCACGGCCGACACGATCGCACCGCCGATAAGGAAGGTCACCGCGTAGAGGTTGATGAAGGGGCTGAAACGCCGGACCCACGTCCATTCGAGCACCCGGCCCGAGAGCCGATGCGGTTCGACCAGGCCGTACACGATCGGCGACAGCCAGACGGCGATGCCCGCGACGACGATGACCGAGACGAGCGCGACGGTCAGCGCGTGCGCCGTGCGCCGGCCCAGCATGAGGTAGACCGTGCCCTGCGCCAGCGGCGCGCCGCCCAGCAGTGCTCCGGTGATATACCAGAGCCGGAAGATCGGTTCCTGCCAGCCGAAAAGCGTCGTCAGGGATTCGGTCAGCGTTCCGGCGCCGTAGGCGGCCACCCCGATCGCCCACCACAGCAGATGCAGGCGATCGGGATGCTGGCGAAAGCGGCGCCCGATCGCCACCGCAAAGGGAATCGCCAGCAGTGTGGTGACGATCGGGAGGTAGGGGACTACCGCTGCGAACATCTCAGAACGCTCCGATGGACAGACCGATGGTGAAGCTGCGGCCGCGCCCCGGGGCGAACTGGAAGTGTTCGCGGTAGAAGCGGTTGGTCAGATTCTCCACGGCGAACGTGAGGGCCACCCGATCCCGTCCGCGTGTCAGGCTGATGCCGGCGCCGGCGCGCTGGACGGCGAAGCCGTCGAGGGCGAGCAGGTCTTGCGCGATCAGGAACGGCGAGTCGAGCAGCGCCTGGGCAACCCGGTCCACCTGGCCCTGCTTCCGAATGCCGTACTCCACCCACCAGCGGCCGCGCACATCGGTGAATCGGGCATTCGCGACCAGCTTCGAGGGCGTGATGTTGTCGGCGGGTGTGGCGTCGAGCGTGATTCCGGTCAGCGGGTTCGTGCCGTCCGTAATCGTGCCGCGCGTGAACGCCGCGGCGCCTGACAGCGTCACGATGCCCCGGTCAAACACCAGCGGCGCGTCGGCCGACAGTTCCACGCCGCTGATGCGGACGTCAGCGTAGTTGGTGGCCTGCGCCAGCGGGCCGCCAGGCGTGGCGGCCACCACAAGGTCCTGCGCGATGAAGTTCCGGTACTGGTTCAGGAACGCATAGGCACCGCCGGCAACGCGGCCGAAGCGGTACTTGGCGCCCACGTCGAAGTTGCGGCCCGTCTCCGGCTTGACCAGGACGTTCGGCGCGAGGTTGCCGACGGTGGCGGGCCCGGCAAACAGCATCTCTTCCAGATTCGGGTGCCGGTACGTGCGGCCGAAGCGGATGAACGGGTTGATCCGTCCGTCCGTGTTGGCGACCAGGCCGACGTCGCCGGTGAGGGCCTTCCGGCTGTAGGTGGCGCCGTTGATGTCAGGTAGCGTGGCGGGGTCGATCGCCGGTACCGCGCCGGCAACCAGAGGGTCGACACTGTATCCGGGTGTCGCGTCGGTCGTGACGTTGTAGAAGTCGCCGCGAAGGCCGGCCACGAGCGATACGTTCGGGCGCAACCGCCATTCGTCCTGCGCGAACACCGCGATGTTGCGCAGGCTCGCGTCAGGCACGCGCACCGGGCGCGCCACCGTGGGCGGGCCGAGCGGTGTGGGTGACGGAAAGACCGTGGCCGCAGGACCGCGCTGGCCGAGCACCACCTGTCCGACCATCGACATGGTGGTGGTCGTCGTGCGTGCGTCGCTGCTGCGATCCCGATAGAACGTCAGGCCTGTTGTCAGCACATGATTTGACGCCGGCACCCACACGGCCTGCAGATCCACCCCCGGGGTCCACACGCGCTGTTCGGTCTGGGAGAGCACATCCAGGCGCATGACACTGATGGGGAAGAAGCGGGCCGGTGTGGGTGCCGGGAACTGCACAGGCAACTGGTTTTCTAGCAGGCGCGCCGTGCGCTGGTAGTACGTGGTCAACGAGAGATTGGCGAGCCAGGGCGTCACCGCCTGGGCTTCATACCTGGCCGATACTCGATCGAGCCGGCTGTGCGGCAGCGATGTCGCATTGAAGAAATACGGCTGCGCGAAGTCGGGGAAGCCGACGTCTTCCATGCGGCGCTGCTGGTATCGCAGTTTCAGGGTGCGCTTGTCGGCAAGCTTGACGAGCGCGGCGGCATTGACGAAATATCCCTTCGCCTGCGAGTTGAGAATTTCGTTATCAGTGCGCACATACGGCGCATTGAAGGGATCCGGGAACGCCTTGAATGTGAACCCGAACGCGTCGTCGATGGTGTCTGCCCGTCGGAGGGTGCCGTTGCTGAAAAAACGCGTGGTGTCTTCGGTCGTCAGGGCGCCGGCCCGGTAGTTGCCGTACTGCTCGGCGCCGCCCTGCACACGCAGGGCATACCGCGGCGCGGTGACGCCGAACGTCAGCGTGCCCCTGCGGCCCTGCTCGTTGGAGCTGTAGAAGCTGTTGGCGCCGTACAGGAACTGGCGCGAGTCGGTGAACGACAGTTCGTTCGTGATGATGTTGATGGTGCCCGCCAGCGCGTCGGACCCGTAGAGCAGGGTGCCGGCGCCGTTGACAATTTCCATCCGCGTGATCGAGTCGGGCGCAATGAGACCCACCTCGGCACCGGTGCGGTCAGTGGCTTGGCGCGCCGTGTTGAGGCGTTCGCCATCCACCAGCACCAGCATGCGCGTGGAGTCCAGTCCCCGCAGCCGCGGCCGCACACCGAACGGGCCGCTGCCGACCTGCGTGATGTTCGCGACCGACGCGAGCGCGTC
>JBKJQX010000074.1:0-18164 GCA_046594875.1 Vicinamibacterales bacterium | reverse complement strand
CCGCGATCTGAAACCGGAGAACGTCTTCCTGGCGGCGGACGGCCGAGTGAAGATTCTCGACTTTGGTCTTGCGAAAACGCTCGACCGAGCCGTCGCTGGCGCGACAGCGGACGCGACCAGCGCACCGACCCAGCTGCAACAGACCAATCCCGGAACCGTGATGGGCACGGTCGGCTACATGGCGCCGGAGCAGGTCAAAGGACTGGCCGTCGATCACCGCGCGGACATCTTTTCGCTGGGCTGCGTGCTCTACGAAATGGCCAGTGGACATCGCGCATTCACGCGCGAGACCGCGGCGGAGACGATGACCGCGATTCTTCGCGATGATCCGCCTGATCTGGTTCGCGACAGCGGCGCCATCCCCGCGGCGTTCGAGCCCATCGCCAGGCATTGCCTCGAGAAACGTCCCGAGGAGCGGTTCCAGTCGGCACGCGACCTGGCGTTTGCGCTGCAGTCGATCGGTGCGGCGCCGGCGTCTGGTGGCCAGGCCGCGATGGACGTGCCGAGGGCCGAACGGCGCCGCCGCGTGCCCATTCTCGCGATACTGGCACTTGCCGGAGCGGCCGCAATGTTCTTCGTTGGTCGCTACACGGCGAATCGCTCGACCGCCTCCACGGGGTCTCGCGTGACGGAGTTCCAGCAAGTCAGTGATTCTTCCGGTGTCGAAGCCACTCCAACGCTCTCGCCTGACGGAAGGACCGTGGTCTACGCCAGCGACGACACGGGCAAGTGGCAGATCTATTCCCTGCGCATTGGCGCGCGGAAGGGTGTGGCGCTCACCACCGAATCAGCAAACCGGACGCCGGCGTTCTCCCCGGACGGTGAGCGCATCGCCTTTGGCTCCGATCGCGATGGTGGCGGAATCTTTCTGATGACGGCAACCGGGGAATCGGTCACGCGTGTGAGTGAAGAAGGCTACTGGCCCGCGTGGGCACCTGACGGCCGCGAGCTCGTGGCCTCCCGCACAGACTTTGTGTCGCCCACGGACTTGGGCGGCAGCGCGCCCAGCCTGTTGGTGATTGATGTGAAATCTGGCAAGAAGCGCGAGGTGCGGACGACCGGCTCTGCCCTGCAACCCGCCTGGTCTCCGCACGGGTGGCGCATTGCCTATTTTGGCGTGCGGCCCGGTAGCGGCCAGCGCGACCTCTGGACCGTGGCCGCGGACGGCTCTGAAGCAGAAGCGGCCATCATCGATGTCACCAACGACGCGGCGCTCGATTGGAGCCCCACTTGGTCGCCTGAAGGCGACTACCTGTATTTTTCGAGCAACCGCGGCGGCACCATGAACCTGTGGCGCATCGCGATTGACGAACGAACCGGCCGGGTCACGGGCGATCCGGAACCGGTGACAACCCCGTCGTTATGGAGCGGGTCCATGTCGTTTTCGCGCGACGGCAGCGCCCTCGCGTTCGCGAGCCTTGAGTGGCGGTCGACGATGTACCGGCAGGGCTTCGACGCGGCGCGGGAGGCGCTGGTCGGGTCGCCGATTCCCATGCTGAAAGGCAGCCGGCCCATTCGTGACCATGACATCTCGCCCGATGGGAGCTGGGTCGCCTTCAACGAAACTGGCGTGCGCGAGGACCTTGTGGTCGCGCGCACCGACGGCAGCGAGTACCGGCGCCTGACCGATGACGCCGCGCGGGATCGTGGCCCGACGTGGTCTCCTGACGGGACCGGGATCCTGTTCTATTCCGATCGAGGCGGCACCTACGACATCTGGACCGTCCGGCCGGACGGAAGCCGCATGGAGCAGATCACCGCCCAGGCGAATTCCACGAATTTTCCGACGTGGTCGCCCGATGGTGCGCGCATCGCTTACTCAGGCGTCAATGCAGGCGGGCTCTTCGTGATCGACAGCGCATCACGAGCCATCAAGCCGCCGCCGAATGAGCCGCCACTGGCCGCCGACGTGCTCTTCTGGCCGTTCTCCTGGTCGCGTGATGGAAAGCTTCTGGGTACTGCGCTGGATGCCACCGGAACGATTCGGGGCCTTGCGACATACGCCATCGCTTCGAAGCAGTATCGCCGTGTGCCTCTGGCGACGGACGGGGCCTGGATGCTGCCCATCTGGCTCGGCGACGGCCGCCGCCTGCTGCTGCGCACGACCGACGGCATCTTCGTAGTGGATTCGGAAACGGGTGCAGCCAAGCGCCTGGTGTCGGTCCGCGGCTACTTGACGGGGCGCAGTCTCAGCGTCGCGCACGACAACACCTGGTTCTCCTATACGGAGACCGGCACCGAAGGCAACATCTGGGTGGCGGTGTTGAAAGGCAAGAAGACGCAATAAAGAGTATTTGACGCCGGTTCTCTTCAATGGCGCCTTGCACCGCGGACGAATGGCGCTAATTGGCGCACACCTGGCTGGAATCCCGATCACGAGTCTGAAGCCGCTGCTGGGCCATTGTCTGGGCGCCAGCGGCAGCGTGGAAATCGTTGCGGTCCTGCTGGCCATGCAGGGAGGGTTCATTCCGCCCACTCTTGGCACGACACACGTCGACGAGGACATGTCGCGCTGCGATGTAGTGACCCACACACGATCGGCTACCCCTGGCCCAGTGCTGCTGCTCTCGGAGGGTCTCGGCGGCCGAGCGGCGGCCCTGGTCCTCGCGCTCGCGCGATGACTCACTGAAGCGCGCGTCAGGCAGTCCAGGTATTTTGCCGCGCCGATTGACACCGGTGTCCTGAATCGCCCAGCATGGCAAATCGAATCATGAATCACATCGACACCGCGAACGCGGTCGCCGCATTCCCCAGGGCACTGGAGACGTACCCGTCCGCGCCGGATCAGACGCTCGCTGCCGACCTGGCGACGCGTGTGCAACTGGAGCCCTTCAACGCCATCGCCACCGGCGTGTTTGTCCTGGCGATCATCCACACGTTCGCGGCGGCGCGTTTTGCCGCGCTGGCCCATCGCGTGCAGCACCGGCACGACGAGGTCGAACGCGCACACGGCCGACCGGCGACGCCGAGTCTGCTCGGAGAAATCCTCCACTTTCTCGGGGAAGTCGAAGTGGTGTTCGGCATGTGGGCGTTGGTACTGCTGGTGGCGATCACGGCCTCGACCGATTGGGGCACGGCCACGCACTATTTCAGCGACACCGTAAACTACACCGAGCCGATGTTCGTGGTCGTGATCATGGCGCTCGCGGCGACTCGCCCGGTCATCGGATTCGCGGAACGCGCATTGAGGCGTGTGGCCAACGCGGGTGGGGCGACGCCGGCGGCCTGGTGGGTGGCGATTCTGACGATCGGACCGGTGCTGGGCTCGTTCATCACCGAGCCTGCGGCGATGACCATTTGCGCCCTGCTGCTGGCGCGACAGTTCTATGACCTGCGACCCTCCACCCGATTGAAGTACGCGACGCTCGGGGTGTTGTTTGTCAACATCTCGATCGGGGGAACGCTGACGCAGTTCGCAGCGCCACCCGTCCTGATGGTGGCGCGGACATGGGACTGGGACATCCCGTTCATGCTGGTGCACTTCGGCTGGCGCGCCGTGATCGCGATCGTGCTCTCGACCGCGGCCTACTTCATCCTCTTCCGGAAGGAGCTGCAGTCGCTGGCCGCACAGGCGCCTGTTCCCGATGTCGAGCAACCGGATGACGACGCGACCGGACCGGCCCTGTTGCCCGTGCCGCCGTGGGTGGTGGTCGTGCACCTCGCGTTCATGGCCTGGACCGTCTTTAACTCGCACTATCCGGCGCTGTTCATCGGTGGGTTTCTGTTCTTCCTTGGATTTGCCCGCGCCACCGCGCCCTACCAGAGCCGAATCGAATTGAAGACGCCGCTCCTGGTGGGGTTCTTCCTCGCGGGTCTGGTCATTCACGGCGGGCTGCAGGGATGGTGGATCGCCCCGGTGCTTGGCAGTCTTCCAGAGGGGCCATTGTTTCTTGGCGCAACCGCATTGACGGCTGTCAACGACAATGCGCTCATTACCTATCTGGCCACCCTTGTGCCGAACCTGGGCGACTCGATGAAACTCGCGGTGGTGCAGGGCGCGGTGGTCGGCGGCGGGTTGACCGTGATTGCCAATGCACCAAACCCGGCAGGGCAGGCGCTGCTGGGGCGTTTTTTCGGTGGAGCGATTTCGCCCGTCGGATTGCTGGCCGGCGCACTCGTGCCGACAGTCATCGCCGCGCTGGTGTTTCGGTTGCTCTGACGCCGGCAGGTGTCAGCAGCAGGCCCACCCATACCCGGCATGAGCTGGAACAGGACGCCATCGAGCGATGTCCGCACGTGCCGGCGAACCATGACTCGTGCGCCATGGTCTTACCGATGGTGATGATGCACTCAAGCGTGAGTCATCGGGCGCACGGGGGACGTCGCTCAGTAGTCCTTCCACGTAAAGACACTCATCATCTGCGGTCCCACGGTGAAGAACTCTTCAAGCTTCTTGTCGCGGTGCAACCGGGAGCCGCCTCCAAAGAAGATCGTCCTGGCCACGATGGCGCCGAAGAAGTCCGCTCCGCCGGCAACCTTGACATAGGCATTTGGCGCATAAACGCTGGCAGCCGTCGTCGAGCCGCCGGTGAGCTTGAGAGCGCCCGTTCCGGCGTAGAGGATTCTGAAATTCGACGGTATGAATGTGGGGTTGATGATCGACCCGTTTTCAAGGTCGGCGGGCTCAGTCTCGCCTACGCCGGCGAGATTGAGAATCACGGGGCCCGTACCCACCCTGACTTTCGCATTTCCGGTCAGCTGCAGGCTGTTGATATTGTAGGTGCCCGCGTTCAGCACCAGTGTCGCACCGGACGTTATGTGCATATTGGGAAGCGCCATCTCGGTGCCCAGCGGATCGAGCGTCACCGCTCCGACGCCTGCGACCGGGTACGTGATCGAGCACGAGCCCGACGTGATTGGCACCTGAGCGCAGGTGCCGCTGCCGTTGAGACTGACATCGGCCGTCGGTGGCAGCGGGGAAAGCGCGTCGGGGTCTGAGAACTTCAGCTGCTGCGGCAACTTGATGATGCCGCCAGTGATCTGGGCGTTGCCTTGATAGTCATATGCGGTGACCGCGCCGGCCGCGCAGTCACCCACGCCGCTCCGGGGCGTCGAAAGCGACCCCTTGACCACCGTGGCTCCGCCTACCGTCAGGTTGCCGTTAGTACCGACGTGCCCACCCGAGGGGATGGTCGCGGGCAAACCCGACACCCAGGTGATGTTCGAGGAATCGTACATGTCGGTGACGACGTTGCCGGTGGTTTCAATCGCGTTGCAGCCAGGGTACGTCGCAAACAGGCCATACGTGTATGTGGGGAAGACCTTGCGCTCGATGACCGCGGAGACTTCCACCTCCGCCTGAAGCACGCCCTGGATGAAACCACGAGCCGTCAAGCGCCATGTCTGCACCACCACCGGAACATTCGATGCGTACGGGATGACGGATCGCATCGAGAGCAGGGTGGCCGAGGCGGCGTACAGCACGGTGGTATCGCCAACGGGCAAACTTCCCTGCGCCGCCGACAGGAAGGCCGTTTGCGCCGACGCGAGGGGGTAGTTCGGCGTCACGCCCGTCAGTGCCGACAGCACCACCGGTTGACCAAGGTAGCGCACTGGCGTCTGGGTGGTATCAAAGTTCGAAAGGGGATCGCTGCCAGACCCGGGCAGCGTGTAGGAGTTGAGCAGGAAATGAGCGGCCTTGTGCACGCCCGACTCAGCGCCGAACCGCGCCTGCGACATCATCCGGTAGTTGACGCTCGATAGCGTCTCTGATCGCGACACCACCAGCATCGTTGTGCCAAGTGCGGACAGCAGCAGCATGAAGAGGAGCGACAGGACCATGGCAACGCCATCGTCATTGCTGGCCGAACGGCGGGTCGAGGGGTGGGCAGTCATTGGATAAGCACCAGGATGGACGGAGGAATCGGCTGAATCCGGGTAGTGTCCTGCATCGAAGCCAGCTGCCAGGTGTTGAAGACGTTGCGCGGAGACACGTTCAGGAGCGTCTTGGTCTCCACCTGATACTGGCGCGTCACCGGGTCGATGTCCTGCGTCTGCACGCTCAGAGTGACAGCGATGGCTGTGACGTAGGTGTTCGGCGACACGATTTCGGTCTGATAACTGAAGCAGGGCGCACCGCCGGGGTTCGCCACGACATTGCTCAACAGGATGTTCCCTGCGGTCAGCGCGGGCTTGCTGCCCGCATTCCACGCCATCATGTTGCGCGACAGCAGACCGGTCACCGCGCTGCACGTGTACTCGACGTAAACCATCTGGCCGTCGTCATTCACGTCGCCAAACATCTTGAGTACGGTCGCGCTGGACCCGTTGGTCATGTTGGGCGGAATGATGCCCTGCGCAAAACCACCCAGCACCGTGACCTTCTCGCCGGTCGCATGCGGCCGCGTGAACACCCCGGTGATGGTGCCCGAGCCCAGTGCCGTCACCGTGATCGTCTCCTGGCTCGAGCCCGTCCCGATGACGAGCTGTTCCCCCACGAACATGCCCGCGTTGGAACTGACGCTGACGGTTTGATTACCGAAGACCGCGGCATTCGTCAGAGTGACCGTCGCTGGGAGCACCACGAGGCCGGCCTGACCCACTTCCTGCTGGAGCAGCGCAATGGCGCCGCGCACACTGCTGTGCATCTGCGTGCGATTCCACATCGTGCGCTGGTCGTTCGACATCTGCATCGACAACTGCGCGACCGTGCCGATGATGACCGACAACACCAGGAGCGAGACTAACAGCTCAGGTAGCGAAAACCCGGCATCGCGACGCCGGTCTGGATGAGTGTGAAAAGTCTGGACCATTTGGGACGCCTAGAACGGAAACGCCTTCAGCGCCGTGACCGTCGACTTGACCGGCATCTGCTGACCAAGGCTTGACTTGACCGCAACGGTGACCACGATCTGCTTGAGATTGGTGGCGGGTGTGGATACGGCCCAGGTGCGCTTGTAGTACCAGTCCGCCGGCGCGGCGCCGCCAACACCGGCGACCAGCGTTCCGCTCTTGTTGAGGTAGTCGGCATAGCCCACCACCGGCACGGCCGGGTTGGAGCTACCGCCGACGCCGAGCCCGGTGCCGCCGGATTCCGCGGCTGGAAACACCCGAGTGTCGCTGGCATTGTCGCCCCAGGCCAGGACCAGAAGCTGTTCCATCTTGTCCTGCGCGTACTCGGTGGTGCGAGCCGCCAGGTGTCCCTGGTTCTCGGACGTCATCATGCCGATGATGCCCATCGAGCCAAGACCCCCGATCACAACCAGAAGAAGTGCGGTGGCCACCATCGTCTCGGCCAGCGACGAGCCGGCATCGGCATGTCTGCTCACTGTTGCCGCCATGAATTGGCTCCCGTTTGTGTGGTGCGCCACACCTGAAGTCGGCCGGTGGCCCCAAGAATGACTGCGTAGACACCAGAAGGGCCGTTCAGGAAGAGCGCTTGGGACGAAGCCGGCGGCCCGGTCGGCAGGACCAAAATGCCACGGGAGTTGAAAATCACACACGCCGTGCCGGCAATGGCTGCGTCCAGATCGTCGCGGCACTCGGGTGCCTGCGCAAGCGTGGCAATCGTATTCGGCGGCGGCGCCGTCACGGATCCAAAACCGAACGTGCTGCGATTCGAGAGGAAGATGTCGCCGCTGGCGGCCACCCAGCCCGGTGTTCCGGTGCGATTCCAGACCTGGATGCGGTACGTGCCGGTCGTAATGTTCGCGAAGAGGCGAGCGTGGGTGAACTTGGCCGACGCCGTTAACTTGGTCTGGGCGACCGACGCAGACAGGCCCTGCGCGTCACCTCGGATCTTGACGTCGTTGATCATGCCGGTCGACAGGGGAATCCCAATGGCGGCCATCGAGCCAACGATGGCCACGACGCTGAGGAGTTCGACCGCCGAGAACCCAGAATCCTTGCGCAGACGTAAGAACATGCTCAGTGCGAGAGCAAGTCAGGTGCCACATGAGCCGTGGGGCTAACCCTATGCGGGACAATAAGTTACATATTCGTCTGTGGCGCCAGACTCCGTTCGGAAGCCCGAAAATTCGAACCCGAATTACAAGGCTGGTGAACGGCGGCGCGGGCGCTGGGCCTCTTCGCGCATCTGCACACTCATGGACTCTGTGCCGGTGACGACGCCGCGGCAAGCCGTGGCGCCGCAATGACAGGCGAACGCTTCCGTTTCCTCGTTGCAGAACTGGGCGTAGTCGAGCGTAAGTTCCTCGCCCGAGGCGATCTCGCGCAGGGCCACCACATTGAGGCCGTCATAACCCGTGTTGGGCGCGCACGAATGATTCTGTGGCGCCCAGTCGTGCGGATTGTCCGACCAGAGGATATAGACCTCGTCTGACAGGGGGTATGCGTACTGCGCGAACGTCTGCCGGTCGCGGGCGTCCCAGGTCTCCTGCACCCATCGGCGCGTGACAATGCGTTGCGAGCGCTCCTCGCCCACGAAGACGATTTCGCCTCGGGCGATGTTGCGGACGGCATCGATCCCCAGGCCGCCGTTTTTGGTGCGCACGGTGAACGGCCGTTGCCGCGCGGCGTGGCGGGCCAGACCTTCGCGGATGATGTGGCGCAGGAAATGGCCCACGCCGAAGCCGTCGTGCTGCAGGATGTAGTCGGCCGTGCCGTAAAACCCTTCCGGATAAAACACCGAGCAACTGAAGTTGGCGTCGAGCACGCTGGGCGCGTCGTCGCGGTCGAGACGGAAGTCCATCCGGCTGTAGCCCGTGCCGCCGAAGGTCAGAAAGACGCGTCGCCCGGCGTCAACCAGCGCGGCCTCGAGTGCGGCATCCCCGACCGAGATGTTGGCTTCGGGGTGGTACTGCGCATTCTTCAGGTCGTAGGTCTTGAATCGTTCGCCCGGCGGGAAGCGGTATTCAATCGGCCGAAATGCCAGCGGCACCTTCGGGTTCGCTGGATCCGCGGCGACCAGCACCGAGAACTCGCGTCCGTCCAGGTACTCCTCGATGAGGACGGTGTCGTACTGTTCCAGAAGCGCGGCGGCTTTGACTGCGAGGGCGCCGGCATCGGTGCAGAGACTGGCGGCGTCAATGCCGAACGAGTCGCCGCCTTCCCCCGGTTTGACGAAGAGGGGAAACCGCAGTGAGGCGGCCGCGTGCGCCACGTCGGCCGCCGAGCGCGCTGCCACATGGGGCGGCGTGCGGACCTGCGCGTAGCGGGCGACCACCTTCAGCATTTCCTTGCCCGTTTCGTACCGGTCGGCGGGTGGGCCGGTGTACGGCAGCCCGAGGCTGTCGAGCGAGTGGATGACATCGATCGACGGCACATCCCAGTCGAGATGTCCCTCGCAGAGGTTCACAAAGACGTCGAAGCCCTGTTTCTTGGCGTGACTCAGTTGGGCGTAGACGGTGGCCTTGTCGAGGAACAGGTTGGTGAACGTCCATTCCGGAATCAGTGGCGAGAGGTCGCGCGGCGGGTCGTGTGTGGCGTACTCCTTCAGCAGTTCTGATTTGGCATACGACGGCTGGAGCACACACACCTTCATGATGGCCACGCCCTGCCGCGGCCCGGGCGATGGCGCTCCAGGGCGTCGGCCACAATGGTGTCCACAAACGACGCCATGGTCGTGCCGGAGTACTCCAGGATGCTGCCCACGGCGGATGTCACATCCGCCGTCAGGCCGCAGTTGGCGTTGACCTCAAGGACATACGGCTTGCCCGGGTCGGCGTCGTAGCGGATGTCCACGCGCGCGTAGCCGGTACCATCCACGGCCTGGACCGCGCGCCTGGCGAGGCTGGTCAGTTCGTCGTGCCACGCTCCTGGCGCCGGCGCATACGAATACACGTGGTCGTCCGTGCCTTCGGCCATGACCGTGTCACTGGTCAGGAACCGCTGTTC
Organism: Vicinamibacterales bacterium; assembly: GCA_046594875.1. Taxonomy (GTDB): domain Bacteria; phylum Acidobacteriota; class Vicinamibacteria; order Vicinamibacterales; family SCN-69-37; genus SYFT01. The sequence goes on along the minus strand of JBKJQX010000074.1, from coordinate 8,369 downwards.
CACCGGCACGGTGCTGTTGAACACGCGTTCAACTGGTGGCAGCGCGCGCAAGCCGTCCGGCCGGGAGTGGTCGCCCAGTACCAGCACTGTAAACTCGCGCCCGGCCAGGAAGGGCTCGGCGATGAGGCGGCCATGTGTGAAGGCGTCCTGGGCTACACGCACTCCGTCCTCGATGCTCGTGGCCCGGCTGGACGCGGTAATGCCGGCCGACCCGGCGGCCACGTCCGGCTTCACGAAGATCGGCCATCCCAGCGTCTGACCGGCGCGCCGAATGTCGGCGTGCAGATTGCGGATGCGCACAAACGGCGCGGTCGGCACCCCCCTGGCAGCCAGGCGCCGCTTCATCGTGCCCTTGGAGGTGGAGATGTCGTAGAACCGGGAGCGCGCCCCGGTGAACGGCACCCTGGCGGCTTCCAGGGCCTTGACCACCGACAACCCCGGGTACCCGTTCACGTCGTCTCCATCACAGAGATTCAGCACCACGACGCGGCGCCGTTGCTGGAGCTCGCGGACACGGGTGACTTCGGTTTCGAGTGTGGACGCCGAGATCGCTACCCATTCCCACTCGCACCCAAGCGAACGCATCCAGCCATTGATCTCGGTGCGCACCAACGGGTCGTCGTATTCGGGACTGGTCAGTTGACCGTCGTCTTCGGCGTACGCGATGAACACCGACACAAAGGGACGAGCGTCCATCAGCGGGTCATGCCATGGCGAAGGATGCGCTCGATGATGGGGGTCATGCGCTGTCCGCAGAGGTGAAGGATGCTGCCCACAGTAGACGAGTCGCTGGAGGATAAACCGCACTGCGCGTTCACTTCAAGCACCAATAACTGATTGGCAGGTTCATCGAGGCGGATATCCACGCGCGCGTAGCCTTCTCCATCAACCGCGCGAAACGCGCGTCGCGCGATGTCGGCCAGCACAGGGCGCAGTTCAACCGGGGCAAGTTGATACCAATAATAGGGCTCGCCGGGCGGAATGGGGCGATCCACTTCGGGGAGTCCCCAATACCGTTCGAACGCGAGGAACCGTTCCTGTGCAGGCACGCGCGAGTCGAACACGCGCTCGCCGGGCGTCAGGACGAAGAGTCCGAGCGGCTCGTGCGGGTCTTCCACCACGAGGACGGTGAACTCCCGCCCCTCAATGAAGGGTTCGATGAGCACGGCCTCGTCTTCGAACGACTGGCCATGCAGGCCCGCGCGAACCGCCGTGACTTGCCGGTGCGCAGCGGCGCGGTCGTGCACCACCGAGTCGAGCTGAATGCCGTAGCTGCCGGCCGAGACGTCGGGTTTGACGAACAGGGGAAAGCGAAGGGTCTCTGCCGCGCGATCGACATCGGCACTCGTGCGAGTCAGCACCCAGGGGGAGGTGGGAACGCCGGCCGCCTGAAACCGGGTCTTACTTGCGGCCTTGGAGGTGGTGACCCGGTAGAAGTCTGCGCCGGCACCGGTGAAAGGCACCGACTGTGCGGTGAGCGCCGTCACGACATCAAGTCCGGGGAAGCCGTCGGCGATGGTGCCGTCACAGAGGTTGAGCACCATGACGCCCCCGGCACGTGCCAGGACCTGAGCGCGTGTCACTTCGGCGGCGAGAGTATCGGCGGTAATCGGCACCCAGTCCCACGCCCGGCCCAGCCCCTCCATCCACCCTTCAACCTCAGCCCGGTATTCCGGCACGTCGTAGTGCGGACTGACCAGATGGCCGCCATCAACCACATAGGGCACAAAAACCAGGACGCGGTTGGGGAGGGGAGTGATGGGACTCACGGCACCGACTTGGGCCGGCGCGAGATGTCAGCCATCCAGATGTCGGCCTGGCGATCTTCGAGTGTGAAGAAAAACTTTCCCGCGCCGACCGCAAAGTCAGGACGAATGGACACCCGTGTCAAATCATCAAACCGCACGAGCATGCGTGGCTGGCCGCCGGCCAATGACACTGACCAGAACGCCGCGCGTCCTTCGGCGTCGTGGCTCTTGAAGTAGATCGTTCGAGCGTCCACCCCCAGACCCACGCTTTCAGCCCTGGGATCGCCAGCGCGCGAGGGGGCATAAATCACGCGCGCCTGCCCGCCATCAACGGGAATCAATTCGATCCTTCCTGGAACGCGGGCTCCCACAAGCTGTTCATTGTTGAGCCACACGCCACTTGCGCCGCCCCCGGGAATCAGGACCGGCGCGCTCCAGATTCCGGAGGAGTCACGGCGGGTCACGTACAGCGCCGTTCCCGCGACCCCTGCTGCTGCCTGATCGACAAACGTCAGCGCACGGCCGTCAGGCGACCAGCGCGGGTAACTCTCCTGCGCGGCCGTTGCGGTGATCTGCTGCGCAGGTCCGCCTGCGACTGGACTGATGAAGATATCGCGCGACCCTGAACGCCACGAATGGTACGCCACCTCGCGCCCGTCGGGAGAGAGGTCGGGAGCGAAATCGTCCGACGGGTCGGTTGTCACTCGTTCCGCCCCGCCTCCGGCCAGAGGCAGACGAAAGACCTCGGCGTTGAGGTGCAGCGTCGAGTCATACAACAGCCATTGCCCGTCGCTCGAGACGCGCAGGGACTCGACCACCTGATTGCCATTGGTCAGCGCCCGAGCGCCCGATGTGTCGATCACGCCGCTGGTGGGAATCGGCAGCGACCAGATGTTGGCGCGCGCCGAGTACGAGACGTACACCAGGCGCTCGGCCGAAAAGGCAATCGACTGCGCGCCCAGGCCGGTGCTGATCCGGCGAGGCTCTCCTCGAACCTGACCGTCTTCCGCGATGTCCACCACATAGATGTCGCGCGGCCCTTGCCTGGTGGAGATGAAGTACAACTGCCGGCCGTCGAGCGACCACACGGGACTGTTATTGAGCTCGGAGACTTTGGTCACCTCGGTGAACTCACCGCCCGCAGCGGGAATCAGCACCAGAGCGCTCGGCGCGATATTCCCGAAGTTGTTCCCCGGGATGACGGACCCGAAATTTCCGAGCGCACACGCGATCCAGCCGCCTGTGGGCGACCAGTCACAGGAGTACAGCACGTCAGAGGCCGTGCCGAGCACGCGCTCGCCACTGCCGTCGAGTTGGGCCACGGCCAGTGCGGGACCGCGAGCCAACAGGAGTTGCGTGCCGTCGGGCGACCACGCGGCTGCACTCAACGGCCCGCTGACGACCTTCCGGGACGTGCCTCCCATGGCCGAGGCGACGAACGCACCCTGCTGTGTGAGATAGAGAATCTGGGTGCTGTCGGGCGACCACCGCGGCTGATACTCGAACGCCTCTGGATCGTCAGAGAGGGGAATCGTGCGTCCGCCGCCAACCGGACGGATGAAGATGCGCATGTGCGTCGCCTGGCCTGCCGCATACGCCAGCATTTTTCCATCGGGGGAGATGGCCGGATCGATCTCGAGCCCATCCTCGGTCGTCAGTTGCGAGGCGGTGCCGATGACGATCGGCGGCGTCGCGTCTGGGCCGGATGTGGACTCAAAGACGCCCGCGCGCCACGCGAATCCAATCGCGATCACGACAATGGCGGCTCCGATGATGAGGCCGGCCGGGATTCGGGATCGCGCGGCCGGGACCACGCTGGGGCCGCTCGATAGCGTTGCCTGGACAGCCGTCGCGCCGGAGTCGGTCGACGACTCGAGTGCGAATGCGACATCGCGTGCCGACTGGAAACGTTCGAGGGGATTCTTCTCGAGGCAATGACGCACGATGCGTTGCAAGGCTGGTGGCGCGTCGGGTCGGATCACCGCCAGTTCCGGTGGGTCTTCTTTCACGATGGCGATCATCGTGTCCGCAGCCGTATCGCCCTTGAAGGCGCGCTGGCCGCTTAACATTTCATAGAGCACGGTGCCCAGCGCGAAGAGATCGGTGCGCGCGTCAACGGCCTGGCCGCGCATCTGCTCCGGCGCCATGTAGCCGACCGTCCCCATCACCGTGCCTGGATCAGTCACGGCTGCCACGGTTTCGGTGGCGCCACTGCTGGCGACGATCGAACGCGCGAGGCCAAAGTCGAGAATCTTGACGTGCCCGTCTTCGCGTAAGAACACGTTCTCGGGTTTCAGATCGCGATGGACGATGCCCTTGTCGTGCGCGGCCGCGAGTCCGCGGGCGATCTGCATCGCGATCTCGGTGGCTTTACGCACCGGCATCGGCCCCTGCTGCACGCGTGCGCGAAGGGTCTCGCCCTCGAGCAGTTCGGTGACCACATAGATGTGGCCGTCGTGGGTGCCCGTGTCGTGAATGGCCAGGATGTTTTGATGTGAGAGGGCGGCAATGGACTTGGCCTCCCGTTCGAATCGGGCGAGCCGGTCAGTGTCCTGGGCAAAGGCGCCCGGCAGGACTTTGATGGCGACGTCACGTCCTAGCCGTGTGTCATGGGCCCGGTAGACCTCGCCCATACCGCCTGCGCCAATCAAATTGGCGATTTCATACGGCCCAAGCCGGGTTCCGGCAGTGAGTGACATAGACGCCAAATCTTAGTCGAGACCGGAGGCTTTCGCCTCTTGATCGCTGTGACCAAGTCCGGTATACTCGCCGCCAGAAAGCGAAAATAAAGCGAAAATCATCATGGCTTCTGTTGCCCTCTCTCGACTCACCACATTGCTGCAAGCCAGGAAACTTGATGGCACGCTGACCCGGCCACTCAGCACCGGGTTGCCCACGACCAGCACAGGTGTGGAGGCGCTGGATCAGGCGTTGGCTCCCGACAATCTAAAAGCCGGGTGGCCGAGAGGGCATGTGTCGGAAGTGGTGGGTCCCGCATCGTCTGGCCGCACCAGTGTGGTGATGGCCACGCTGGCAGCAGCCACAGCGCGCGGCGGCGTGGTGGCGCTGGTGGATGTGGCCGATCGCTTCGATCCCATGAGCGCGGCTGATGCCGGCGTCGATCTGGATCGCCTGTTGTGGGTGCGCGGCCCCAGCATGACGTGGGGCGCCCCTCACAGTACGGTGGGAGATCTGGCGGTGCGCCGTGGCCTGCGCGCGTTTGATCTCACTGTGCGCGCGGGTGGGTTTGCCGTGGTCGTGCTCGATCTGGCGGATGTGCCCGAACGCATGGTGCGTGCCTTGCCCGCGTCCACCTGGTTACGACTGGCGCATGTGATGGAAGGCCGCGACACCGTGGGGCTGTTGGTGGGTACTGCGCCGATGGGCCGCAGTGCAGGCGGGGTCTCACTGGCCTTACATGGCGACGGGCAGTGGGCCGGCACCAGCATGCAGAGTCGCCGATTGTCGGGCGTGGCGGTGCAGGCACGAGTCAGCCGAAGCGCCATGCAGAAGGTGGCGAGCCACGCGTCAGGAAAGGCGGCCTCGTCATGTTTCTTTGCCTCGTCCGAGACTCGCTGAGTCCTTCGATTCCGGGTGTTCTCGAGTCTGTGGCCCGTGCGTGTTCGCCCCGGGTGGAACCGCATGGCGACGACGTGGTGGTGTGTGATGCGAGGGGGCTGACGCGCGTCATCGGTGAGCCGGCGGTCATTGCCGAGGAAATGCGGCGGATGGCCTGGGACCGAGGTGTCGGGGTGCGTGTGGCCATTGCCGGCACACACACGGCCGCATGGCTGCTGGCGCATGTGCGATCAGGCCTGACCGTGGTGACGCCAGGTGAGGAGGCGCACACGCTGGCGCGCCTGCCGATGACGGCGCTGGCGATGTTGCCGGAATGCCGGGCCCGGATCTTCAGCGACGTGCTGAACACACTCGATCGATGGGGCGTGGCCACGCTTGGCGATCTCGCGCGGCTGCCGCGCGCCGATGTGTCGTCGCGGCTGGGCCTGGCCGGAGCGCGGCTGCATCAGGCGGCCTGGGGCGAAGACGACATCCCGCTCGTCCCAATCAAAGAAGCGCCGCGTTTTATCGAACGCGTGGAACTTGAATGGCCCGTGGACGGGCTCGAGCCGTTGTCGTTTGTGCTGGCGCGTGTCTGCGAAGCGCTGTCGGATGCGCTCGAACGCGCCGACCGGGGCGCGGTCACGATTACCACACGGCTGACCCTGGTCAATAAAACACTGGCGGAACGTACGCTGACGCTGCCGGCGCCGATGCGTGACGCAAAAGTGCTGCGTACGCTGATCCTGCTCGATCTCGAGGCCCATCCACCCGGCACGGACGCCGAACACTTTGCCGGTATCGATATCGTCGAGGTGGAGTTGGGGGTCACTCCGGGCCGCATTGTGCAGAAGTCGCTGTTGGCACACGACGTGCCTGCTGTGGAAGACATCGCCACACTGGTGGCGCGGCTCCAGGCACTGATGGGGGAGTCGCGTGTGGGCGCGCCGGTGGTGCTTGATACGCACGATCCCCGCAAGTCGTCACTGAAGCCGTTCGTGGCGCCTGCAGCCGCACTGAGCGCGCGAGCACGTCAGCGACCTCAACACCCCGTCGCGCTACGACCTCACCCCGTTGCCACCATCCGCCGTTTTCGGATACCCATGGCCGTGCGTGTGGCAACCGATCATGGTGCGCCGGTGCGGATCGTGCTCAGCGAAAGAGGCATGAGCGAGCCCCGAATCACGCATCGGGCCGGACCATGGCGCACCTCGGGGCAGTGGTGGACGGCCGATCGCGATACTTGGAATCGCGACGAATGGGATGTGAGCGTGGAGACCGGCGTGGTGTATCGCCTGGCGCGCGATCGCGCCACCGATCGCTGGGAAGTGGAAGGCGTGATCGATTGAAGTCGCGCGTCCGGGGCCTGAGCACATGTACATCGAGCTTCATACGGCCTCGGCCTTTTCGTTTCTCGCCGGCGCGTCATTGCCAGAGACGCTCGTCGCGCGTGCGGCGGCGCTGGGATATCCCGCGATTGCGTTGCTCGATCGCGACGGCGTGTACGGCGCCCCGCAGTTGTATCGCGCCGCCAAAGCCGCCGGCCTGCGCGCCATCGTCGGCGCCGAACTGACGATTACCCCTTCGACTCGCTCCCCTTCGACTCGCCCCATGGGGGCTCGCTCAGGGCAGGCCAGCACATCACATCAACCCTGGCCCCTGCCCGTCCTTGTCGCGTCTGTCGAGGGGTATCGGAATCTGTGCCGGCTGATTACGCGCGCCAAATCGAAGGCGGCCAAAGGCGAGTCCCTGCTCACGATGGCAGACCTGGATGGACACTGCGGCGGATTGATTGCCCTGGCCGGACGTCCGGCCCTGGTCGCTGAACGTCATGGCGTGGGCGGCCTGGTGGATCAGATTGTCGGCATCTTTGGCCGTGATCGCGTCTGGGTTGAATTGCAGCGTCACTTGTGCCGCGATGAGGAAGCGGCCAACGCGTCACTGCTCGATTTGGCATCCGCGTTCCGAGTGCCCGTCATGGCATCCAACGGCGTGCGGTTTGCCGCGCCTGAAGATCGCCCCGTCTTTGATGTCCTCACATGCCTGCGGCATAAAACGACTCTGGCGCAGGCGGGACGGCTATTGTCGGTGAATGCCGAACGTTTCCTGAAGCCACCTGAGATGATGGCGCGGTTGTTCAGCGATCTGCCGCAGGCGCTGGCGGGCACCGAGTCGCTGGCCGAACGGCTCGAGTTTACCTTGGTGAACCTGGGGTATCGCTTCCCGGAATATCCGGTGCCGACGGGCGAAACTCAGGCGTCATTTCTGCGGCGCCTCACACATGTGGGCGCGCGCGATCGGTATCATCCGCTCGACGAGGCGTTTGGTGGTCGCGCGAAAGCCCAGATCCAGCGCGAGCTCGATCTCATCGACAAGCTCAACCTCGCCGGCTACTTCCTCATCGTCTGGGACCTGGTCAATTTCTGCCGGCAGCAGGGGATTCTTGTGCAGGGCCGGGGGTCGGCGGCCAATAGCGCCGTGTGTTATTCGCTGGGCATCACGGCGGTGGATCCCGTGGGGATGGAACTGCTGTTTGAGCGGTTTCTGTCGGAGGAACGCGGCGAGTGGCCCGATATCGATCTGGATCTGCCGAGTGGCGACCGGCGCGAGCGGGTCATTCAGTACGTGTATCAGCGATACGGTGCGGCGGGAGCCGCCATGACGGCCAATGTCATTTCGTATCGCGGTCGCAGCGCCGCACGTGAAGTGGGGAAGGTGCTCAGCATGGACGAGGCCGAGATCAACGTCCTGTCCAAAATGATGAGCCGCTTCGAGTTTGTGGATCCGGCCGACACGGTCACGCAGCACCTGAAAGAGGCTGGTGTGGATACCGGCAAACAGATCTACACGCAGTTCGCCACGTTGTGGCAGCGGATGCAGAACCTGCCGCGGCATCTGGGACAACACTCGGGCGGCATGGTGGTGTGCCAGGGGCGGCTGGATGATGTGGTGCCCCTGGAGCCTGCGTCGATGCCGGGCCGTATGGTGGTGCAGTGGGACAAGGATGATTGCGCCGACCTTGGCATCGTGAAAGTCGATTTGCTGGGCCTGGGCATGATGGCC
>JBKJQX010000042.1:0-6942 GCA_046594875.1 Vicinamibacterales bacterium | reverse complement strand
AGCATCGGTCCATCGCTTGTGACCGGCCGCATTGCGGACTTCGACGTGGACCCGAAGAACCCGAACGTCTACTACGTGGCCACGGCTGCGGGTGGCGTGTGGAAGAGCGTGAATCGCGGCATCACCTGGGTGTCCACGTTTGATGAGGGCGGATCGTTCAACCTCTGTTGCATCAAGGTCGATCCGAAAGACTCCAACATGGTCTGGCTCGGCACGGGCGAGAACTCGAATCCGCGCAGCTCGATGATTGGTGACGGTCTGTACAAGTCCACCGACGCGGGCATGACATGGACGCGCGTGGCCCTGGCCAAATCCGAGCACATCGGGAACATCCAGATCGACCCGCGCGACTCGAACGTCGTCTACGTCTCGGCGCAGGGCCCGCTGTGGTCCGCAGGCGGCGAGCGCGGCCTCTACAAGACCACCGACGGTGGCAAGACCTGGAAAGAAATTCTGACGGTCAGCCCGGATACCGGCGCCAACGAAGTGGTGATCGATCCGGCCAGCCCGAACACGCTCTATGTGGCGATGTGGCAGCGGCGCCGCGCGGTGGGGCAGTTCGTGGGGGGCGGTCCGGAGAGCGGCATCTACAAGTCCACCAACGCGGGGCAGACGTGGACCAAGCTGACCAATGGCCTGCCGAAGATGGACATGGGTCGCATCAATCTGGCTGTGGACGCGAAGGTCCGTCCCACACGCGTCTACGCGATGATCGATGCGCTGGCAGAGGAACGCGGGGTGTATCGCACCGACGACCAGGGCGCCACGTGGGCGCGCGTGGGGAAGACGGCCGCGGGCGGTGGGCGCGGTGGCGTTGGCACACCCGGCACCAATCGTGACGCCCGCGCGAACGACGACGATGAGGTGGCTCAGACCGAGGCCGGCCAGGAAGGACCGCCCCAGGCTGCGGGCGACAACTGGTTCATGAACGCCGACCCCGGGTACTACAACGAGATTTTTGTCGATCCCATTCGCCCAGACACGTTGTATGCGGTGAGCACCAACATGGCGCGCAGCACGGACGGCGGGCGCACGTGGAGCAATATGCCGACGGCGGGGGTGCACGTCGATCACCATGTGATTTGGCCCAACCCGAATGACCGGAACCACTTCGTGCTCGGCAACGATGGCGGCCTCTACGAGTCCTACGACGAGGGCCGGACATGGCGTCACTTCACGAACCTGCCGATTTCGCAGTTTTACCGAGTGTCGGTGGACTACATGAAGCCGTTCTACAACGTCTGTGGCGGCACGCAGGACAACGGCTCGTTCTGCAGCCCCCACCGCACCCAGAACACGGCGGGCATCCGTACCAGTGACGTCTACATCACGGGCGGCGGCGATGGCTTCACCACACGCAGCGATCCCGAAGATCCGTACTTCACGTATGCCACATCGCAGAACGGCGCGGTGACGCGCCTTGACCTGCGCACCGGGCAGTCGCAGTCGATTCGCCCCAACGCCGGCAATACGCGCAACCTCGACGGCAGCGAACTTGCCCCGGCCACCGGTGGGCGAGGCGGCGGCACGCCCAGCGAGCGCCCCAACTGGGACGCCCCGTACATCGTCAGCCCGCATAACCCGAAGAGCCTGCTGTGGGCGTCGAACTACCTGTATCGCACGGAGGATCGTGGCGACAGCTGGACACGGATCAGCCCGGATCTCACCCGCCAACTCGATGCGAGTGAGGTGCCGATCATGGGCAAACAGTGGGACCGGACCAAGACCGTGGGCTTCAACCGGGCCACGACGGCGCTCAGCAACATCGTGTCGGTGGACGAATCGCCGTTGCTCGCCGGCCTCATCTACGCAGGCACCGACGATGGGTTGTTGCAGGTGACTGAAGACGGCGGTCGTACGTGGCGCAAGACCGAAGATTTCCCGGGTGTGCCGAAGTTCACGTATGTGTCGGACGTGGTGGCATCGCCGCGTGATTCGAACGTAGTGTTTGTGACCCTCAACGACTGGCAGCGCGGCAACTACAAGCCATACGTGGCGCGCAGCAACGATCGCGGCCGTACGTTCACGTCGATTGCGAGCAACCTGCCCGACAGGCACCCGACGTGGGCGATTATTCAGGATCACGTGAACAGCAATCTGCTGTTTCTCGGCACTGAGTACGGGCTGTTCGTCACAGTGGACGGTGGCGCCCACTGGGTGCAGCTCAAGGGCGGTTTGCCCACGGTGCAGGTGCGCGATCTCGACGTCCAGACGCGTGAGAACGACCTGGTACTGGGCACGTTCGGCCGGAGCTTTTACGTGCTCGACGACTACAGTGCGCTGCGGGGCGTGTCGGCCCAGAGCTTTGCGCAGGAAGCGCAGCTGCTGCCGCTGCGGCACGCGTATCAGTTCCCGATGAAGAACCAGATTCGGGCCGCCCAGAGTGATTGGCGGGCGCCCAATCCGCCCTACGGCGCGATCCTCACGTACTACCTTCGTGACGCGGCCGCTGCGGGCACCGAGTGGGCCATTGCGATTACCGATGCCGCAGGCCGCGAAGTGCGTCGCATCGATCTGACAGGCGAGGCCGGCGTGAAGCGCGTGGTGTGGAACCTGGCCGGGGCGCCCCCGGCGCCCGTGGCGACGCCAGCAGGCGCGCCGGCGGGCGGCCGCGGCGGTCGTGCCGGCGGCGGTGGTGGTGGACGAGGTGGTGGAGGTGGCCAGGCCGTCGAACAGGGCCGCTACACGGCGACCATCGGCAAGGTGGCCAACGGCACGTTCACGGCCGTGGGCGCCGGCCAGAGCTTTACGGTGGTACCGCTTCCCGAGGGTAACAGGTAGGGCGCAGCCACTACGAATACAACAGGTAGCGCTCTCGAAGATTCATGAACTCAGCGACCTCGTCTGCCCACGGGCGGACGAGGTCGTGTGTTGTACGGCCACCTTCCAGCCCCTCGCGCAGCCGCGCGGACCCGTAGAGAATGTCGATCGGCGGCATCGTGTATTCGTACTCGTAGGGCGGTTCGCGCCAGGCGAACTGATCCGGCCCTGCGTCGCGGAATGCTTCGATCAGGGCCACGCCCGTTTCGACGGCGCGAAAGACCGTACGATCCGTCACATGGATCTGGCAACCCCCGCACAAGACCTTTGCATGTTTGTGGAACGCCGGTTCGAAGGCGTGCGGACGGAAATGCACCCCCGGCAACTCGCGCGCGTTGAGCGCCTCGCAGAACGGCTCTGGTGACACCCACGGCGCGCCGCACAGTTCAAACGGTTTCGTCGTGCCGCGCCCTTCCGACACGTTGGTGCCCTCGAACAGGACCGTGCCGGGGTAGACGATGGCGGCGTCCAGCGTGGGGATGTTGGGGGAGGGCAGCACCCACGGCACGCCCGTCGAGTCGAAGTACTGATCGCGCGACCAGCCCTGCATCGCGACGACCTCAAGCTTGGCCCCGATTCCGAAATGGTCGTTGAAGAGGCGGGCGAGTTCGCCAATCGTCATCCCGTGGCGCATCGGGATCGGATACTGCCCGACAAACGATTCAAACCCCGGCAACAACATCGGTCCCTCAACCTGTGTGCCACCGATGGGATTGGGCCGATCGCACACCACGACTGGCACTCCGTGCGCGGCCGCGGCCGTGAGGCAGTTGGCCATGGTGTAGATGTAGGTGTAAATGCGCGTGCCGACGTCCTGCAGGTCGATGACCAGTGCGTCCAGGCCGGCGAGCATGTCGGCCGTGGGCGTGCGGGTTTCGCTGTACAGCGAATACACCCTGACGCCGCGTGTAGGGTCATCGCCATGCGGCGATTCGATCATGTTTTCCTGGAGGTCCGATCGGTACCCGTGCTGCGGACCAAACACCGCGCCGACGCGCACGCCCGCGCCTTCCGCGCGGCTGATGACGTGTTGCAACCGGCCGTCGATCGAGGCGGGATTGCAGACCAGTCCAATCGTCCTGCCCCGCAGGAGCGACCGGTCAAAGAGGGTATCGGAACCGAGAGTCACGGGAGCCATGTTATCGCGGCCGCAAACGTTTCAGTATCCGACGACGATCGTCGCCGACGCGCTCCGGCCGGGTGCGAAGACCCATCGCGGATCGGGGCTGGCGAAGTACGACCGGTTGAGCAGGTTCCGGCCGTTGGCCCGCAGTTCGACGTGGGGTGACAGCGTCCAACTCACACCGGCGTCCAGCAACGTGTAGCCGGGTGCGCGTATTTCGCTCGTGCCAGGACGCTCGTCGTCGCTGAAGGCGGCGGCTCGGATGTGGGCGGAGCCTTTGGCCATCAGCCGTTTTCGCAGGACGAGCGCCGCCATGTTCGGCGCCACATCATCGAGCCACAGGGTGTTGCTGGCTTCTTCGAGCGCACGTCCGCGCGCGGTCTGGCCGCTCAGTTCGAGCGAGAAGCCACGGCCGAGGTCAGCCTGTGCTTCCACTTCGACGCCTCGGTACTGGGCCTTGCCGCGGTTGCGGAAGAAAAAGAAGTCCGTGGCGGTCGAGTACCGCTCCACCAAGTCGGTGATGCGGTACTGATAGACGTAGGCGGCCAGGCGGACGCGGCCGGCCGTGTAGCGCGCGCCAAAGTCGAGCTGCACGCTGGTCTCGGGGTCGAGGTCCGGATTGCCGGTGATGAAGCCGCGTCCTGTCGGTCCGCGGTAGAACCGGTCGGAGATCGTCGGGTCGCGGAAGCCGCGCGACACCTGCCCGGTGAACGTGAGGCCGCCGAACGGCCCGACCGTGACCGCACCAAACCCCGACATCGCCTGATGCGAAATCGACGTGTCACCGAAGTAGCCGCCGGTGTTCTTCGTCGATACAAAGTCCACCCGCGCACCGCCGGTGGTCCGCAGGCGTGGGGCCACGGAGACGTCGGCCTGCACAAAGAGCCCCGTGTCGCTGCGGCGCGCCGACTCGGTCGAGAGGTTGTCGGTCCGCGACGTTTCCGCGCCCGAAAGGTCGTAGTTGATCATGATGTCGTGCGCCTCGAGCCCCGCACGGCCGTTGATATCGGCGCCGAATTCGAGCCGGGCCCGGCTCAGGAATTTTTCGGCAATCGCGCGCACGGAGAAGTCCTTTGCCTCGATATCCGCGCGTTCGATCCGTCGGGTGACCGTGGCCGTTGGGTTGCGGTCCTGATCCGTGCGTTGTTCAATCGTGCCGAAGAAGCCCTGCACCCGGAAGAGGTCGAGGCCGCCCACGCGCGCGATCTCATAGGAGGCCGTCGCGCGGCTGGAGTTTTCGAACGGGTAATAAGACCGAGTGGCCGCGGAATTGTTGCGGGGCCGCTCGATGTTGCGACCCATGTCGCTCTGCCAGCCCAGCGACAGAAGACCGCGGCCCACCTGCTGGTCCAGCCGCGCCAGGAATCCGCGATCCTCATAGCCGGAATTGAGGACCACGGCCGTCGGGCCATCGTAGTCGTTTACCTTCCGCCCATGCGCCTGCAGGATGAAGGCGCCGGTCGCGTAGCCCTTCTGAATTTCAATGCCGCCGCGGCGATCGGGCACTCCAGTGCCGAACGATCCTGTGACTCGTCCGTGCCACGGACCACCAATGACGGGGCGTGGCGTCTGCACGGAAATCACGCCGCCGAAGGCATCTGACCCGTAGGCGACGGACCCTGGCCCACGAGCCACGTCGATGGAACTCACCCCGAACGGATCCATGAATGTCGCACTCGGCCCCACCCGCCGCTCTGAGGTGACCCTGGCGCCATCGATCATGATGAGCGTGCGCCCGCGGGCCAGCCCGCGCACCGCCGGGACGGCGGCCTGTCCTTCGGAAACCTGATTCACGCCCGGGACGTTCTCAAGTGCCTGCATGAGGTTGGCCGGCTGGCGCAGGGCCACGTCGCGCCCTGAGAGCAGCGTCATGCCGGCGCCGGGCGCTGCATCGATGCTCGGGGCCAGGCCTGACGTGACGGTGACCTCTTCATTCACGACCGATTCAATGGAGATGGTGAGGACGGCGGCCGCATCGATGCTGGTGACGCGTGCCGGCCGGGTGAGCGTCCCGTTGGGCAACAGCACGAGCACTTCGAAGGGGGCCACCGGATCCGGCTTCCAGGAAAACCGCCCGTCCGCGTCGGTTTTCACGGATCCGGTCAGGCCGACGATCATGACTTCGGCGCCCGCCACCGGCAGGCCGGTCCGTTTGTCCACGAGGCGCCCTTCAAGGGCGAACGCGCTGGACACGATCGTCAGAAGGGCTGCGCCGGCGACCGCCAGAACCCTGAATGCGCGCATGCCAGAACAATAGCGCTGCACGGAACCCTACTACCAGAGGCCGTACAGATAGTTAGGAGGTCAGGAACTGAGGAAGTGAGGAACTGTCTTACGGAAGTAGCGCGATCACGACTTCCATCATGTCGTGAATGTCACGCTGGAATGCGAGCACGATCGTCACCATCGCCGTCGTGAGGCCAAGTCCCAGCCCTCGGCTGGAGCGAGGCGCTGGCGACGACGCCTCGATCAGGCGCCGTACCCGGCCCTCGACGCTTTCTCCGCGGTACAGGGCGCTGGCCGGCAACTGCGCGCCGTGGAACGCCAGGGTGGCGGGTTCTGTCGCCCGTGGCGCCAAGCGAGCCACCCGCAGGAGCGCGCTGGCCAGGTGGACCCTGGCGTCTTCTCCCCGCTCGGCGGCCACATCGTCGGCCGCTTCTTCGGTGGCGATGCGCCAGTCGTCGCGCAGCCGCACGCCCGCCGCGGTGTGCAACAGCGGATCGGGTGCCGCGGCAAACAACGCGCGCCGCAGGTTGTCCCAACGGCGCAGGTGCCCTTGTTCGTGTGCGAGGATGGCTGCCAGTTCATCAGCGCTGCACCCATCAAGTACGGCGCCGTCCACAACCAGCGTGGGGCGGAAGATCCCGACGACCGCCACCACGGGGAAACCCGAGTCGATGCGGAAGGCCGGCACCGTCACGCCCGGCAACGCGAGAGGCGCGGCGCGTGCCAGCCAGGACGACAGCAGGCGGCGCGTCTCGATCCGCATCCGCCACAGC
>JBKJQX010000231.1:0-32766 GCA_046594875.1 Vicinamibacterales bacterium | reverse complement strand
CGCGGCAGGGCCGGTGGAACTGGCGCTGTCTATTCCCGCAGCGCCATCCGTGCGGCGGTTTGCGCGTGAACTCGGCGTGGAGATCGCACAGGTCACGGGCACGGGGCCGGGTGGGCGCATCGGCCAGGAAGACGTGTCGGCCTACGTGAAGGCTCAATTGACGTCGGGTCCAGCGACCGCGGCCCGCAGCTACACGGCGCTGCCGGACTTCTCGAAGTGGGGTGTTGTCGAGAGCAAACCCATGTCGAACATCCGCCGCAAGACCGCGGAGCATCTGGCGCAGGCCTGGCAGGCGCCGCACGTGACGCAGCACGACAAGGCTGACCTTTCGGGCTTTGACGCGTTCCGCGAGAACTTTGGCGGACGCGTTGAAAAGGCCGGTGGGAAACTGACGATCACCGCCGTCGTGATCAAGGTGCTGGCCGCGGCCATCGATCGTTTTCCGCAGTTCGCGTCGTCTGTGGACATGGCGAACGAAGCCATTGTCTACAAGCAGTATCGCCACATCGGCGTGGCGGTCGATACGCCGAATGGTCTCCTGGTGCCTGTCATTCGCGATGTCAATGCGAAGACCGTCACGCAAATTACGGTCGAACTTGCCGCGCTGTCGCAGAAGGCGCGCGACAAGAAGCTCAGCCTGGACGAGATGTCGGGCGGCGTGATGACGGTGACCAATCTTGGGGGCATCGGCGGTACGTCGTTCACCCCCATCGTCAATCAGCCCGAGGTCGCCATCCTCGGGATGTCGCGCAGCAGCATCGAACCCGTGTGGCACAACGGCCAATTTGTGCCTCGCCCCATGCTGCCACTCTCGTTGTCCTACGACCATCGCGTCATCGATGGCGCCGACGCCGCGCGCTTCCTCCGCTTCGTGGTCGAAGCGCTTGAACAGCCGCTGACGATGGTGCTTTGAGTTTTGCACGAGGCATTGAGGGCTGAAGGTTCTGGGTTTGTCCGGCCCACAGTTCCTTCACCCCTTCAAGCCTCGTGTGTGTTCTGTTCTTGGTGAGGGTGTGTTTCATGGCTTCTTCAACACAGCTCGTAGTCATTGGTGGCGGCCCGGGAGGGTACGCGGCGGCGTTTTATGCGGCAGATCTTGGGATGCAGGTGACCCTGGTTGACATGGAGCCCAATCCCGGCGGCGTGTGCCTGTATCGCGGGTGCATTCCCTCGAAAGCACTGCTTCATGTGGCGAAGGTTGCGAGTGAAGCGAAGCACGCATCCCACTGGGGGCTGACCTACGCCGAGCCGACGATCGATCTCGACAAGCTCCGGTCGTTCAAGGACGGGGTCGTCTCGAAGCTGACCGGCGGCCTCGGGCAACTATCGAAGCAGCGGAAGATCAACTTTATCCAGGGCAAGGCGTCCTTCGTGGACGCGAAGAACCTCAGCATCGAGCTGGCGGCCGGCGGCACGCAGGAGGTGTCGTTCGAACACGCAATCATCGCCACCGGCTCATATCCGACAGCCATTCCGGGGCTGTCGATCAAGAGCGATCGCTTGATGGACTCCACCGGTGCGCTCAACCTGCCCGACATTCCGAAGACGCTCCTCGTGGTGGGTGGGGGGTACATCGGTCTTGAGTTGGGCTCGGTCTATGCCGCGCTCGGCACCAAAGTCACCGTCGTGGAAATGACCGATGGCCTGCTGCCTGGTGCCGACCGCGACCTGGTCGTGTTCCTTGCTCGACGCCTGGAGACCACACTCGACAAGATCCTGCTCAAGACGCGTGTGGTGGGCATGGAAGAGGGCAAGAACTCGATCAAGGTCTCGATGGTGGGACCTGACGACGCGAAGCTGGAGCAGGAGTTCGACCGCGTGCTCGTCTCGATCGGCCGTCGCCCGAATTCCGCGGTGCCGGGCCTCGATAAGACGGGCGTGGTGGTTGGTGATCGCGGGTTCATCACCGTGGATTCGGCGATGCGGACTGCCGCGCCGAATATCTTCGCCATTGGCGACGTGGTGGGCGAGCCCATGCTCGCGCACAAGGCGTCACACGAGGCGAAGGTGGCGGTGGAAGCCATTCTCGGCCACAAGGTCGCCTTCGAGCCCCAGGCCATTCCCGCCGTGGTCTTTACCGATCCGGAGGTCGCCTGGTGCGGCCTCACTGAGAACGACGCCAAGAAGCAGGGCCGCAAGGTGGAGATCGCCAAGTTCCCATGGGCGGCCCTCGGCCGCGCGCTGGCGATCGACCGGCCGGACGGCATGACCAAGCTCGTGATTGACCCCGACACCGAACGCATCCTCGGCGTCGGTATCGTGGGGGCCGGCGCCGGTGAACTCATCGCCGAAGGCGTTCTGGCCGTCGAGATGGCCGCGCTCGCCAGCGACCTGAAGCTCACGATCCACCCGCATCCGACGATGTCCGAGACGCTGATGGAAGCCGCCGAGGTGTTCTTCGGCCACTCCACGCACGTCTACCGGCCTAAGAAGAAAGCCTAGTTATTTCACACGAGGCGTGGAGGGCTGAAGGGGCTTCGCTCTGCATGGCGTTCGGTTTGGGGTTTACACGAGGCGTGGAGGGCTGAAGGGGCTTCGCTCTGCATGGCGCTCGGTTTGGGTGTTCATACGAGGCGTGGAGGGCTGAAGGGGCATCGCTCTGCATGGCGCTCGGTTTGGGTGTTCACACGAGGGTGAAGGGCTGAAGGGGCTCACCTGGGAGTTGGAGGATCGAGCAGCACGCTCGTGATGCCGTGGCGGAGCACGGGCACGCAGAAGTTGATCAGCAGCGCCTGATGGAGGCCGGTCAGGCGCAGGTAGGTCAACACCTGGGCCTTGTGGATCGGCAGTGTGCGTTCGACGCACTTGAGTTCCACCACAATCTCACGGCCAACCACGAAGTCCAGTCGGTATCCGCAGTCGAGTTCGACGCCCAGGTACGTCACTGGGACTGCGACCTGTTCATCAAAGGCCAGACCCGAGTGGAGGAAGTCGTGGCGCAGGCAGGCGTGGTACGCAGACTCCAGCAACCCAGGACCAAGCGCGCGATGTACCCGGATGGCACACCCGATCACCGCTTCGGCCGTCTCACTTCTGAACAACATGGCCGCTGCTCGTGCAAGACCAGCGCCATCGGCCGCCGCCCTGCCGACCCATGGGCAAGAACTTCAAGCGCTGTCCCATGGGGACCGACTGACCCAGAAGCACTCCGAGCCCGCCCTTCCCTGTGTCGTTGCTACCCACGGTAAGCCCCTTCAGCCCTCCACGCCTCGTGTCAAAACCAGAAGCGGCGGATGTACCGTGCGCAGCCCCTTCAGCCCTCCACGCCTCGTGTGAGACTGACGTGGCGTGTGATAATCCCCACCGAGGTATTTGATGTCCGTGCCCTCCCTACGTCTTCGTCTTCTGGTCTTGTTGTTCCTCCTCGCGATCGTGCCCGTCTATGTGGTCGCGCAGCAGTCCCGTCCGGCTCCGGTCGCCGCGCCGACACCCGACTTGGTGAACGCTAAGTTCGAGCGCGACCCGAAACAGGCGATCGACGAGGAGTACACGAAAAAAATCAAGGAATACACGACCGAGTCGTTTTTCCTGTCGCCGTTCGTGGACTACCTGCCGGCATCGAAGACCGTGCCGACACCGTCGGCCGTGCTGGGGAACATCGCCGGCGCGCCCGGCAAGTTGCCCTACTCGAAGGAAGTGCACGACTACATGCGCCTGCTCGCCAAGTCGTCGCCGCGTGTGCGGGTCATGTCGATCGGGACATCGGAAGAAGGCCGCGAAATGATTGCCGTGGCCGTGGCCTCCGAGAGTGTGCTGGCGCGTTTTGACACCAACCGCGCGAACCTCGAAAAACTGGCCGACCCTCGGCTGATCAAGATGAACGACACCGAGGCGCTGCGGCTGGCCGCCGAGACGACGCCCGTGTACTACATTACCGGTGCGATTCACTCGCCAGAGTCGGGGTCGCCGACCGCCTTGATGGAACTGGCGTACCGGCTGGCGGTGGACGACAGCGCGTACATCCGGAACATTCGCGATCACCTCATCACGTTGATCACGCCCGTCGTTGAGACGGACGGCCGTGACCGGATGGTGGACCTCTACGAATACGGCAAGAAGTACCCGGATCGCACGGTGCCCAACCTGCTGTATTGGGGCAAGTACGTCGCGCACGACAACAATCGCGACGCGATGGGCATGACGCTGAAGTTGACCGAGAACGTGCTCGGCACGTACATCGACCAGAAGGCGCAGGTGCTGCACGACCTCCACGAATCGGTGGCCTACCTCTACGACAACACCATCGGTGATGGCCCGTACAACGCGTGGATCGATCCCATCCTGACCAACGAGTGGCAGATGGTGGGCTGGCACAACGTGAACGAGATGACGCGCCTGGGCATGCCGGGCGTGTTTGCGTTCGGCACGTTTGACACGTGGTCGCCGGGTTACCTGATGTTCATTGCCGCCACGCACAACGGCATCAGCCGCCTGTATGAGACGTTTGGCAACGGGGGCAACGCCGACACGCGCGAACGCACGCTGCCGCCCACGCAGACCTCGCGCACCTGGTACCGGCAGAACCCGCCGTTGCCGAAAGCGAACTGGTCGCTGCGCAACAACAACAACTACCAGCAGACAGGGTTACTCGTCTCGCTGGGCTACTTCGCCAACAACCGCCGCCAGTTTCTGTGGAACTTCTACGAGAAGAGCAAGCGGTCGATCTTGAAGGCCACCACGGAGGGGCCCGCGGCCTACGTGTTGCCGGCCAACGACCCGCGCCTGGGCACACAGGCGGAACTGCTGCGCCTGCTGCAGAAGCAACGCGTGGAAGTCTCTCGCGCGATTGGTCCGTTCTCGGTGGAAGTACCGGTGCGTCCTTCGACAGGCTCAGGGCAGGCCGGTGGCGGAGGCCGTGGTGGTCGCGGCGGAGGAGAAGGCGGCGATGAAGCAAGCGCTGCCGGCGCCGGCAGGGACGGCGGCGATCGCGGCGGCCCCGCGCGGCGCACCGAGAAGCGTGACTTCCCGGCAGGCTCCTACATCGTCCGCATGGATCAGCCGTATTCGCGGATTGCGGACGCGTTGTTCGACTACCAGTACTGGTCGCCCAACGACCCGCAGAGCAATCCGTACGACGACACCGGGTGGACGTTCCCCGAGGCGTTTAATGTCCAGGCCATCCGCGTGATGGACACGCAGGTGCTGGAAGTGGGTGTCGAGAGGGTCACCGGCGCTGTGACCGCCGCAGGCGGCGTGCAACGGGCCGGCGACAGTGGGGCAACCGCAGCAGGCACGCCAACGCCGGTGGCAGCGACCTCGACTTTTGCCATCAATCACAATGCCGACAACGCGATCTTCGCGCTGCGGTATCGCCTGCCGGCAGCCGACATTGCGGTGGCCGAAGAGCCGTTCGAAAGTGGCGGCATGAAGTTCAATCGCGGGTCGTTCATCTTGCGCAACGTCAGCCAGGCCGATCTGCATCGTGAAACCAGCGCGCTTGGACTCAAGGCAATGCCGCTCGCCTCGGCGCCCACGGTGAAGGCCCACCCGGCGCGCGCCGCCCGCGTGGCATTGATGCACACCTGGACCAGCACGCAAACGGAAGGGTGGTGGCGCATCGCCCTCGACAGCGTCGGGATTCCGTACGACTACATCTCGACGCAGGAGGTGGCGCGTGATGCCAACCTGCGCGCGAAATACGACGTGATCCTGTTTGGCCCCGGTGGCGGCAGCAGCCAGTCAATCATCAACGGCATGCCGATGTGGCGCGGTCCCATTCCGTGGAAGAACTCGCCCGACACGCCGAATATCGGCACCTACGCGCAGACCGACGACATGCGCCCCGGGCTTGGATTGCAAGGGCTGATGAACCTGCAGAACTTCGTGAAACAGGGTGGTGTGTATGTGGGCGCCGTCGGCAGCGCCACCTTTGCGCTCGAGAACGGCATGACGCACGGTGTCTCGATGAACACGCCCGCCACGGCGACGCGCGTGGTGGGCAGTCTCCTGCGCACCCAGCTTGTGGATGAGACGAGTCCAATCGTGTATGGAATTGCCGACCGTCTCGCGGTCTATAGCGACAGCGGGCAGAGTTTCAGTGTCAGCGCCACGGGCGGTGGCGGCCGGGGCGGCGGCGGTGGCGGTGCTGGTCGCGGCGGTGGCGCGGGTCCTCGGGCCACGGGCCGCGGCTTACCGGACGAGGTGGATTCGGTGCAGGGCCGGCCGGCAATGGACCCTCGCTTTGAAGCCGCCCCAGCGCCCCGTGTGGACGCGTGGGCCTATGCGTTGCCAACTGATGAGCAACTGCGTTCGCCGCTCAACATCATTCCGCCGCAGTATCGCCCGCGTGTGCCGCTGCGTTTTGCGGATCAGAATCAGCTGTTGGTCTCGGGGTTGCTCCAGGGCGGCGGCGACATTGCGCAGCGTCCGGTAGTCGTGGATGTGCCCGTGGAGCAGGGGCACGTGGTGCTCTTTGCCAACAACCCGCTGTATCGCGGATCGACAGTGGGCAGCTACGCGATGGTGCTCAACGTGATCGTCAACTTCGACAATCTCAACGCGGGGCGCAAGGTCGACGTCAAGTAACTGGGGCTCACACGAGGCATGAAGGGCTGAAGGAAAACAGATCCCTCAGTTCTTCACGCCACCGGGGCGCAGGGAATCTACACGAGGCATGAGGCCTGAAGGAAAACAGATCCTTCATTCCTTCACGCCTCGTGTGAATACTCTTACCCCCCAGACGCGATCCGAAGGTCCTGAATCTTTTTCTCCCCGTCGCTGATGGTGAACGCGATCGAGGCGGCGGCGAGTTCCTCGAGCAACGCAGGGTCGCGGAGTTCCTCGGCGCCGATGTCGGTGACGGCGGCGATGCGGTAGGCGCCCGCCGGTAGGTTTGCAAATGCGAACTTGCCGTCGGTGCCAGGGCGCGTGGAGCGGACCCGGCGGGTTGATCCCCACAGTGCCCGGTCCGCCGGGAAGAGCACCACCGTGTAGTCGGGCGCAGGGCGCTTGGAGGCGTCCTGCAACGTGCCCGTCAGCGCCTGCGTCCGATTGGTAAAGGTGAAGACCGCGTCAGTGATGGTGTCACCGGCCGCCAGCTCAAACGGTGTATCGAGCGCGTCTTTGCCCTTGATGACCGCCGACTTCAGGATCCAGTTGGCCTCCGGCGTATTGAAGGTGGCGTTGACCCGATAACGGCCTGGCGGGACGCCCTTGATGCTGACGCCGCCCGAGGCTGAGACCTGGGTTGAGTTAGGGCCCATGCCGATCATCGCGTTGCCTTCCGCCGGAATCAGGTTCACGCGAGCTCGCGTGAACAACGTGGGCGGGTCCACGCCGTCCGCTTCAAACGCCATTTGCCCGACGATGGTCATGCCTTCCTGCAGGGCGAGTGTGACGCCGGTAACTGGCTGGCCGTCGATGTCCACGTCAGCGCTCGCCCACAGGGGCGGAGCGCCCTCCTGATTCACCCGGGCGCTGATGGTGTACGCCCCGGGTGTAATGCCCGTGTAGGAGAACGTGCCGTCAGCGCCCACGCGCCTGTTGGCAGACGAGATGTTGATGATCGTGGTCGATCCGCTGGCGGACAGGCGCGGCATCATGAGCAGTTCCACCGCTTCCAGGCGGATCGATCCTGGCCCGAGCACCACGCCGTCGATCGACGCGGTGCGTACAAACTGCACGGACACGTCCACACCTGATCGCTCTTCTCCAGTCTTCAGCATGATGACGCCCGCCTGCGCGGCTGTGAGCGCGCCAGGGTAGAACACTGCCGTGTAGCCCATGGTGACGGGAGGTTCGACCGGGGCGTCTGTGGCAGCCGGCTGCTTCATGGCCTGCTGCGCCGCGGTGATGTCGGTCTCGGTCATCCGGCGAATATCGCCCCAGGCGGAGTAGCGCGGTGTCGCTGAGATGACGTAATCGCCCGCCGGCAGGCCGTAGAGGCGATAGATGCCGCGGTCGTCCGCACTTTCGCCGAAGAGCGCGCCGGCCATGGGCACGTTCGACAACGTGCGTTCGCCGTTGACCGTGCGCACAAGCTGCGCGCGCACGTTGGTGCCTGATGCGGGCTGGCCATATTCATCCACGATGCGGCCCGTGATGACGCCGCCCCTGGGCATCCGCATCTGGAGATTCTGCGACCGCTGTACATCCGTGAGGCTCACGGGAGTGCCGGGCCGGTCATGCCGCCGCGCGCCAAACGCCGTGCGCACAAAACCTGGCTTCGAGGCTTCGATGGTGTAGCTGCCCAGCGGCAGGTCTGGAAAAACGAATCGTCCCTTGGCGTCGGTATACGCGCTGTGGGCATCACCGCTCGACGCGATCGCCCGCACCAACGCCCGCCGCACGGGCTGCGGCGTCTCGTCGTCGGTGACGATGAGGCCGGCAATTGCGCCCGCGATCCCAGTGGTCACGCGCGTATCGCGCGAGGGTTGCTGACGTACCGCCTGCGCCCACAGGGCCGCGCCGGCCACGCAGGCCATCACACAGGTCAACAAGGCGCGACGCATTACGAAGGTCCTTTCACGGAAGTCAATGTCACGGTGCGCGCGTCGGCGTCACCGATGCGGATCTGCGTGGCGCTGCGCGACACGGTGTCGAGGTACGCGGGATCCTGCCAGGTTCGCGGCGCCGATCCTTCAATGGCGACCACATGATATTCGCCCGGTGGCAACGGGCCAATCTTGAAAGTGCCGTCTTTGCCGGTGCGCGACGTCTTGATTCGTCGCGGTTGCGACCCGGTGTCCACCCAACCTGACGGATCCACCGGGAACACGATCACCGATGCCGTCGCATCGGGGTTGCCCGACGAGTCGCGCACGGTCCCCGTCATCTCGGACGGCCGATCGGTGAATGCGAGCACCACGCCGCCCGCGTGTTCGTCTTTCAGGTCAACGGCGGTTTCGGTGATGTCGCGTCCGCCGAACGTGGCCGACCGCAGCGTCCATCCCTGGGGCGCGTTGCTCACCCGCAGGATGTACCTCCCGGCCGGCACCCCCATCGTCTTGAACGAACCCGTTTCGTCCACGCGTCCACGCGCCGTCGAGGCCAGGCCCGCCGTGCGGCCGTCCGCCGGCTCAAGGGTGATGCCGATCCCGCCGCGCGCTTCCGCCGTGGGTTGGGCCGCCCCGCCCTGGAAGACGACATTGCCGTTGACCGACAGTCCCTCGCGAAGGGCCACGGTCATGCCGGCCAGCGCACGCGTCCCGACACCGACCGGTACTTCGGCCCAGAGCGTCGGTTCTGTCGGCAGCGGTGCGGCGCCAGTTGCCCGAACAGCCATGACCTCCTGCGTGATCATGCGCACTTGATCGCCGGCGAGTGACGTGAACGAGATGCGTTCACCGGCGCCCCCGACAAAACGCGGTGTACGTTGCGCCCGAAGCACGTATTGCCCGGCCGGTACGGCGGTGAACTCGAACTGGCCGTTCGCATCGGTCGTGGCCGTCGCCGCCTCGATGGGGGAGACCAGATCCTCGGCGTCGGCCGGAATCAACTGCAACTGTGTGTTGGCCGCCGGGCCGTCGGGGCCCACGACCATGCCGGTGATGCTCAGTGCGCGCACCGGCGTCAGCGTGAAATCAACTGCGGTCCGTTCCTCGCCGGGCTGCAATGTGATGGCGACGGCCCGCGATGCCGAAAGCGCGCCAGTGTAGAACTCGGTCTGGTAGGTGAGCGGCTGTCCGTCGCCATCCACTCCGGCCGGAGGGACGCCCCCGTCGGAACTCGTCATGACCATCATGTTGCCGCCGCCTCCGCTGGCAGGCGTGCCTTCGACGCGCACAGCAGCGATCGAGAAGGTGCCGCCACCCCCCCCGCCCATGGCGCGTTCGGTCTCTCGCATGCCCCTCATCATGGAGTCGAGTGAGGGCCGCTGCGTGAACGGCAGCACCACGACGTATTCGCCCGGCTCGAGCGACCCCATGCGGAACTGTCCGCGGTCATCGGTGGTGTCGAATCCACTGTCGGTCAGCCGGCGTCGGCCCCCGGTGTAGTCGCGGCGCAACGCCCGCACGGGTGCGCCCACCAGCGGCTCGTTGTTTTCGTCGAGCACTGTGCCGGCGATGGCCGCGTGACGCCACACCATGATGTCGGCGGTGCCGGTGCGCAACGTATCGGTGATCTCCACCGCCATGGGCGTACCGCCCGGCCGCAGCCGTCCGTGTGCGCCATCCACAAAGCCCGGCCGCGAGGCGGTGAGCGAGAAACTACCCTTCGGCAAACCGCGATATGCGAATCGCCCCTGTCCGTCGGTCAGCACGCGTTGCGGTGCGAACCCCGGCAGCGACAACGTGACAATCGTGCCGGCCACCGGGCTCGTGCCGTCAGCCTCGACGACGCGGCCCATAATCACGCCGGTGCCGATCTCCAGAGGCTTGGTGCCGCCGCTGACACCGCCGACCATTTCACTGATGGTCGTGGTCGCGCCGCCACTCGTGGTGCTGGTGACGACGACCTGCGTCGCCGCGGCACCGGCCGTGGTGCCGACGGCCAACGCCACAAGGACGGCCGGAAGCGCAATGAGCCTGCGAGTTGTTGTCATAGGCAAAAACCTCATCTGCCGAGCTTAGACGCTCATTGCGACCGGCGGCTGTAAAGAGAAAGTTAAGGCGCCGGCTGAAAATGGCGAAATGTCACAAATGTCCGACATTTCGCCATTTCGGACATTTGTGGCATTTCCCCATTACAAGCGGCGCGCGCGGGGCCCGCATTTCCATGTACACGAATCGTCCGCCGCGCCGCGCGATGCGTCGCCCCAGCCGTATAGTGTGCTCATGGGAAACAGGGCGCGGCTGATCGCGGCGGCAATGATGGTCGGTCTGGCGAATGTCGGGTCGTCGGCCGCCCAAAGAGGCGTGGGCCCAGGTCCAGGCGCCGCGACCCAAGTCGCGCAAGTCACCGGGACCATCGTCGGCCGCGTGGTGGATGCTGGAACGGGGCAGCCCGTCGCCGAAGCGCAAGTGACCCTGGCCATTCGTGCCGATGCGGCCACGGGGCCATCCGCGCGACTGCTCACCGGGCCCGACGGCCGGTTCGTCGTCCGTGACGTTCCGCTGGGGAACGGCCAACTGACGGTTTTAGCGCCTGGCTACATGAATGGTTCCTATGGTCAGGTCAGGCCGGCTGGGCCACCGCTTCCAGTGATCGTCACCGCTGAGAATCGCATCCAGCAGGTCACGGTGCGCCTGTGGAAATATGCCGCGGTCTCGGGGACGATCACAGACGATGCCAATGCGCCGGCGGTGAATGTGGCGGTGCGGGCATTTCGGCGCACATTCGCATCGGGTCTCCCCAGGTACGCGCCGAGCGGCCTTGGGCGCACGGACGATCGCGGAGCCTATCGAATTTCGGGTCTCGCGCCGGGCGACTATGTCGTCGTGGTGCAGCAGACCCAGACGACCATGCCCGTGGCGTCGATGAACGCAGCGATGGACAGCATGTTCGGTGGGACGGGCGTGTCGGCGGCGCTCATTGATCTGGCTGCGGCTGGCGTGATGCCCACGGGCGGCGCCGGTCTGCAGGTGGGTGACCAACTGGTCAGCGCCATGTCAGGGGCGCTGCCTGTTGTGAGTGGCGATGGGCGCATGGCCGCGTATCTCACGCAGTACTTTCCCGCGGCCGCCACTGCGGAAGACGCCACCACTGTGACGCTTGCGTCTGGCGACGACCGTAGCGGCGTGGATATCCGTATGCCCCTGGTGGCCACGGCGGGGATCAGCGGCACGGTCATTGGTCCCGACGGGCCGCTAACTGGAGTTCAGGTGCGCGTCGTGCCTGCCGGTGTGGCAAGCGGCAATGATCTTCTGGGTGATGTGGCCCGCAGCGTCACCGGTGCAAATGGCACCTTTCAGTTGTACGGTGTGCCCGCAGGGCCACACGTCATCAAGGTGCTGCGTGTGCCGCGCCCTCCACTGCCGCCGGCCATGGCCAACAATCCGCAGGTGCAGGCGCTTCTGGGTGGCGTCAGCGGTGGTCCCACGACGCCGAGTGATGCGCTTACGTTGTTCGCGAACATGCCGGTTTCTGTTGAAAAAGACATCACCGGATTGGTGCTTACGCTCTCTGCTGGGGCCTCCGTGTCAGGTCGTGTGGAGTTTGTCGGCACGGCGCCTCCCGTTCCTGCGACTGGACTCACGTTGACGCTGGCGCCGCAAGGCGATTCTTCAGCTCGCCTGGCTCCCACGCGCGTGGGAGAGGATGGCCGGTTCACCATGCCCGGCTCTCCGCCGGGCAAATACTTGTTGACCCCGGCCGGGCGCGCGCCAGGGTGGTTCGTCCGGTCCGCACTGGTTGATGGCGTGGAGGCGCTCGACCAGTACATCGACCTGACCGGCGAGGACATCGGCAACGTGATCATCACCTACGGGGATCGACAGACCACGTTGTCGGGGACGGTGACCGCGAGCAATGGCGCGCCGGCCGCCGCCACCGTGATCGTCTTTCCGGCGGCGCATCGCGAGTGGATCGCCCGTGGGATGGTGCCGCGGCTGACGCGAAACGTGCGCGCACAAACGACAGGCACATTCACCATCTCTGGTTTGCCTGCGCGTGACTATCTGGTTGTGGCCCTGGCTGATGAAGATGTGCCCGACGCACAGGATCCGCGCGTGTACGAATCCCTGGCCCGAGTGGCGACGTCCATCACCATCTCAGAAGAGGGGCCGCGCACTGTGGTGCTCAAGATCGCGCAGGTGGTACGGTGAGCGCCCTCGGCCGGTACCTCGTCGTGGTGCTGCTGGGGCTCATGGCTGGGAACGTGGCCGCCGTTACGGTTGCCCGCTCGGCCGGGCAGGGCCAGCGCGATCAACGCGCGCCGGCACGCGATCGCGCGGCCGAGGGGCCAGTCGGGACGGCAGTGATCGCGGGCGTCGTGGTGACACAGTCGGAGCCCCATCAGCCGGTGCGCCGCGTCAGCGTCATGCTGGCCTCCGGCCCCATCGTGATGCCGCGCACTGCGGTGACCGATGACGAAGGCCGGTTTGAGTTCACCGGCCTCGCCGCCGGCAACTACACCCTGGTCGGCCAGAAACCCGCGTGGGTCACGGCCGTGTACGGCGCGCGGAGCGCGGGCGACACTCAGGGCATTCCAGTGGCGGTGACGGACGGACAACGAGTGGCCGGACTGCGGCTGCCGATGATGCGGGGTGCCGTGGTCGCGGGCGTCGTGCGCCTGGCAAGTGGACAACCCGCTCGTGATCTGGCGGTGCAGCTGCTGCAGGTCCGGATGGTGGACGGGCGCCGACAGACGACCACGGTGGCCGCGCCTGCCCCTACCAACGACCTCGGCGCCTACCGTGTCTTTGGCCTTCCACCCGGCGATTACGTGGTGCAGGCGCGATCGCAACCCAACATGGGCCAGAGTCCCGTGCTCCGCCAGGTCACTGAGGCCGAAGTGCGGTGGGGCGATCAACAACTCGCCCAGGCCCAGGCGCTTACTGCCGCTGCCGCCGCACTTGCCGATCCGCCACCGCCCGGGCCGGCGGTGACCTACACATCGGTGTATTTTCCCGGGACCACCCTCGCATCAGACGCCGCCGTGGTCACGCTGCGCGCCGGTGAAGAACGGCTCGGCGTGGACTTCTCGCTGTCGCTCGTGCCAACCGCGAGAGTATCCGGCGCGGTGAGGGGACCGGGCGGCGAGCCGGCGGCTGGCGCCACCGTCACGCTTGAGCCGGAGGGAGGGAGTGACGATTTGATCGGCATTCTGATGGGTGGCGGCCGGGCGGCCACACGGCCCGACGGCACATTCGCGCTGACGGGCGTGACGCCGGGCCGCTATGCGTTGACCGTTCGCGGCACACCCCAGCGCGCAGGCGCGGCGCCCCAGTCGGCCGCCGAGGCGCAGATGTCCCAGGCGATCGCCATGGCCACCGCGATGGCTGGGGCCATGGGCGGCGGCCGAGAGAATCCCGCGACGTTGTGGGCCTCTGAAAGCCTCGCCGTCAATGGGCAGGATCTCGGGCCCCTCGAGCTGGAACTGCGCGAAGGGCTGAGCGTGGTGGGCACGGTCGTTGCGGAGGGCGGGGCAGTGCCTCCGGATGTGGCAGCGGTCCGAATCACCGTCTCGCGGCCCTCGGCCGGCGACCGGGCCACGGCGATGATCTCGAGCGCCATGAGCGCCTCGGCCGGCGCGCCAAAGGAGGACGGCACATTTGCCGTCCGGGGCCTGATGCCGGGCAAGTACCATCTGGCCGTGTCGGGCAAGCCGATGCGCCTCAACACCATGATTCCTGGAATGGCTCCGGCGTCGAGCGGGTGGGTGGTGAAGTCGATTCAGTGGCGCGGTCAGGATCTGGCCGATTCCGGGATTGAGCTGCGGGCCGATGTGCCGGTGGCCGGCGTGGTCGTGACGCTCACCAGCCGCCCGGCTGAACTCGGTGGCCGCGTGCTGGACGCCACCGGCCGCCCCACCGGCGCCTTTCCTATCGTCGTGTTTTCGGTGGATCGTGCGCGTTGGGGTGCCGGGTCCAGGCGGGTGGCGCAGGCGCAGCCCGCGTCGGACGGGAAGTTCCTGGTCGTGGGCCTGCCGCCCGGTGAGTATTTCCTGGCCGCGGTCACTCGATTGGAGCCCGGAGACCTCGCAGATCGGCAGTTTCTGGAGGACCTGACACCTTCGTCCCTGCGGATCACCATTGGCGAGGGTGAGAAGAAGATGCAGGATTTGAAGCTGGCTTCAGGCGGTTGACGCCGCAGAAAAGGCGATTCGTCGCTGGGTTTACGTAAATAATGAGATCTCAGATATCGTAACCACCCTGAAGAGATCTCGCATGACGCCACCAGAGCCGTCCGGCTCACCCGATCCGTCGCTGCGCGCAGCGGTTGCCACCATTGATCGCCTCAGGCGGTCGCGGGCCGCGGTGTCGCTTGTCTCCCGATTCGCGCCGCATGCGGCCGGCATCGGCCTGGTGCTGGCGCTTGCCTCTCGTTGGTTCGGTTGGTCGTGGATGGTGCCGTCCACGTTTTTGGCCGTGGCGGTTGTCGCGCTCATTGCGGCCATCGGCTGGGGCCGTCGAGCTCTGGAAGTTTCAGACGCCGCCGCCACCGATATTGATACCCGCGCCGGCCTGGGCGGTGAACTCCACAGTGCCCATTGGTTTGCGGCGCATGAAGCGCCTCACGTCACCGGCGACGAAGAGCCGGGGCGGTGGGCTACGTTCCACCGCGGGAAGGCCGCCTCGCGCATTGCCTCCACCGACTGGGCCAGTCTTTATCCTCCGGTTCGTGCCGCGCGTGAGTGGATGGCCAGTGGCGCGCTTGTGGCCGTGGCCGTCATTGCGCTTGTGATCGGGCCGCGCTCGAATGCCGCCATCCTGGCCGAGCAGGGCTTGACCTCGGCCGATGCCGCGATGGCCGCGCGCGAAATGCTCCCGGAAGACATCCAGAAAAAAATCGACGAACTGCTGGCCGCCCTCAAGAGTGGCGAACTCAGCGCCGATGCGGCCCGCCTGAAGGTGGACGAAATTCGCGCGTTGCTCGACAAGCTCAACGCGACTACGGCCGAAGACGCCAAGCGCCAGGCCGAGGCGGCCAAAAACGCCCAGCCCGGCGGCGAAAAGCCGAATGACGATGAGGGCGACAAGCTGACGAAGAAGGCGGAAGAACTGGCCGATAGTTCGGCTGGGCTCCCCGAAGATGTGCGCTGGTCCATAGACGACCTCGCGTCGCGGCTGGCGAATGCCGACGCGAGCAAGCGCGAAACGAACAAAGAGAACGCGGCCGCGTCCGAGAAGACCGGCGAAAAGGGCGCCGGTTCCGATGACGCGGCCAAGGCAGAGATGGCAGAGGCCGCCGGGATGCAGATGGTGCGCGAAGCCGCATCAGACGCCGCCGAGGGCCAGATGATGAACGGTGGCGGTGGCGCCATGGGCGGCGATTCGCGTCCAGGCGCCGGCGGCAACCAGGGCGGCAACGGCCTGGCCGAAATGGCAGCACTCAAGCAGGCGCTGCGCCAGGAAATGATCCAGGCGCAGGCGGACCTGCTGGGGCAGACCGTCGACACCGAGATTCGCCGCAAGACCGAACAGAGCCAGGCCACAGTGGGGTTCACCCGAATGGCCACGCCCACGTCTTTTGACCGCAGCCGCGCGACCCTGCCGCCTCCAGTTCCGGAGGCCCACCGGTCGCTCCTTCAGCGCTACTTCCTCCGTCGCCAATAACGAATACCGCCCATGCCTACATCTGTTGAACAACATATCGATCACTTTCAGGAACACTTCGTTAAGATCACGAAAGAAGTCGGGCGTCGCATCGTCGGCAACGAGGAATTGGTGGCCAACACGGTCACGAGTCTTCTGGCCGGCGGCCACGTGTTGCTCGAAGGGATTCCTGGCGTCGGCAAGACCAGCCTCGTGCATACGCTGGCAGACGTCCTGCATCTGAAGTTTTCCCGCATCCAGTTCACGCCCGACCTGATGCCCGCCGACATCGTCGGCACGAACATCGTGCAGGAACACGCGCACGGTGGAACGTTCTTCGACTTCCAGCCGGGGCCGATTTTTGCGAATGTGGTGCTGGCCGACGAAATCAACCGCGCCACGCCGAAGACGCAGTCGGCGTTGCTCGAAGCGATGCAGGAAATGAGCGTGTCGGTGGGCAAGACCACCTACAAGCTCGAACAGCCGTTCCTGGTGCTCGCGACGCAGAACCCGCTGGAGATGGAAGGCACGTATCCGCTGCCCGAAGCCCAGCTTGACCGGTTCTTCTTCAAGCTCAAGGTGGTGTATCCCACCGAAGCGAACATGCATCTGATCATGGAGCGTACGACGCAGGCGACCACCGAGACGGTGGAGCGCGTGGTCAACGCGGAGCAGATCCTGCAGATGCGGCATGCGGCGCGCCTGGTACCGGTAGCCCAGCCGGTGCAGGGATACGCGATCCGGCTGACGCTGGGCTCGCATCCTCTTTCACCCTATGCCACGCCCATGGTCAAGAAGTACGTGCGCTACGGCGCCAGCCCGCGCGCGGCGCAGGCGCTGATCCTGGGCGCCAAGATTCACGCGTTGACCCAGGGTAAGGCGTTTGTGTCGCCCGAGGATATTCGCGCGATTGCGCTGCCGGCCCTGCGGCACCGGTTGTTGCTCAACTTCGAAGGCGAGGCGGAACAGATCGACAGCGACGTCATGGTCAAGGAACTGTTGGCCGGCGTGTCCGTCAACGCCTGATCGCCTTTTAAGCACGCCCAGTGGCTCTCAGTTTCGATTCCGACTTCCTCAAGAAGCTCGAGTACCTGCACGTCGTCTCCAAGAAGGCGTTTGCAGGGCAGGCTCGTGCGGATCGTCTCGCGCCCAAACGCGGACGTGGGTTGGAGTTTGCCGACACGCGCGGGTATTCGGCGGGTGATGATTTCCGGCACATCGACTGGAAAGCGTACAAACGGCTGGGGCGCCTGCTGCTGCGGCTGTTCGACGAAGAGCAGGATCTGCCGATCTATCTGTTCATTGACGCCAGCCGGTCCATGGAAGCGACTGAGAAGTTCGATCAGGCGCGGCGCCTGGCCGCGGCGCTTTGTTACATCGGCCTGGCGCACCTCGATCGCGTCACGATCATGCCGTTTGATGAAACCGTGCGTGAGGAACGGTCAGCTGGTCAGGGCAAGGGCCGGATCTTCCGGGTGTTCGAACAGCTTGAGCAGATGCAGACCGGCGGCAAAACCAATCTGGCCGAATCGTTCAAGTTGTTTGCCGCACGAGGACGCCGGCAGGGACTGGCGGTGATCATTTCGGATTTCCTTGATCCCGGTGGCTATGAGAGCGCGCTGAAGGTGCTGCAGGCGCGCGGGCACGACGTGTACGTGGTGCAGATGGCGTCGGAAGCGGATCGGGATCCCGGTGCGCTGGGCGACGTGAAGTTTGTCGACACGGAAACCGAGGTCGTGCGCGACGTCGAAGTGACGCCGGCGTTGGCGGCCGCCTACACGAAAGCGTGGGAAGAGCATACCGAGGAACTGGCGCGGTTCTGCGGCCGGTACAACATTGGCTACGTGCGTGCCGATGTGGAACGTTCGGTTGAGGAAATCATCCTGCAGACCTTCCGCCAGGGACGGTTCGTCGCATGAGTTTTGGTGCAATGGCGGGATGGCAGGCCTGGGGCCTGCTGGCGGTCACGGCCGGCGTGCTGACGTGGCTGTTCTACATGAAGATTCGCGCACCACGCGTGCGCGTGCCGTCGCTGCTCCTGTGGGCCAAAGTTCTGGACGCCGAGCGCGAAGTCACGTTGTGGGAGCGCATTCGCAAGACCGTGTCGTGGATCGTGATCATGATCACCGGCGTGCTGCTCATGCTCGCGCTCACGCGTCCAGCGCCGAGTGTGGTGGCCGCCGGAGGCGGGCGACGCCTCATCGTGATTGACTCCTCGTGGTCGATGGGCACCCAGATGCCTAGCGGCGGAACACGCTGGGACCGCGCGATCGCGCAGGCACGCACGCTCATTGCGGCATCGGCCGGCGACGAGGTGGCGTTGGCCACGACGGCCGACGGGTTGATCGAAGGGCCGACCACCGACAGCGTGCTGCTTGAGGCGTCGCTCGACCGCATCGCGCCGGCGGGCGGTGAGAGCGGCGACTGGCCGCAGTTGGCCGATGTGTCGGTGGTGCACTTCATCACCGACGGCACCATTCCCCGATCGACTGCAGATCTGGTGGCGTCGGGGGCCAGAGTCAACGTGGACCCGGTGTATGAAGCGGCGTCGAACGTAGCGATCACGGCATTCGAGACACATGCCGGTGGTGCGCCCGACCAGCAAGCCGAGGCGTATCTCGAACTGGCGAACTACAGCCCGACCGCCCAGCCCGTACGGCTCGTCGTCACGCGGGGGACGACCAGCGTCGCCGACACGTCCATCGACCTGGCCCCAGGCGAAGCCGTTCGGCAAATTGTTCCGCTCGGTCTGTCGGGTGATGCCCGGGTGCGTGCGCGCATCTCGGCGCGCGACAATGCGCTGGCGATTGATGATGAAGCGGTGGCGTGGATCAACGGCGCCGAGCCGCTGGCGGTGACCGTGGTGAGCGACGCACCTGGGTTTCTGCAGGTGCTGTTTGCGCGCACACCGGCGGTGAAGGCCACATTTGTGGCGACGGCCGATTACGCCAAGCCCCGCACGGGACCTGAGCACGTCGTGATCTTCGACCACTGGGTGCCGGCCGAGGCGCCGGCCCGGCCCTCGCTGTTTGTGGCGCCGGCGACCGACGGGTGGGTGGGCAAGGCGGTGACCGAGAAGTCGCCCATGTGGACCACCGCGCTTGCGCACCCGGTGCTGCGTGGGGTCGATCCGTCCACTGTCACCCTTGAGCGCGCCCGTGCCGTGGAGTCGGAGGCATGGACGCCCGTGGCGCGGTCGGCCACCGGCACGCCGCTCGTCAGCGTGGCTGAGACGCCGGAACATCGGCGGGTCATGCTGGGGTTCGGATTTTCGGAAGGCGAATCGAACATCGCGCTTCAACCGGCGTTTCCCGTGCTGTTGGTGAACGCCATCGAGTGGCTTGCGCGGCCGTCGATGGGCGAGCAGGTGCGGCCGGGTGTGGTCAGCCTGGACGCCGTGGTGTCGCGCCTGACGTCACCCGACGGCAAGTTGGTGGAAGTGACGACGTTTGGCGATGCACGTCTTGCGCGGATCACCGCGCCCGGGTTGTATCTGGCCGAAGGTGGGGGCATGCGGAGTGCGCTGGCCGTGAATGTTGGCGATCCGCAAGTCTCGAATGTCGGACGTACGTCGCTGGCGCAGGCGCAATTGGCCGGTGCGGCCGGCGACGCCTCGAATGCGCCGTGGTGGCCGGTGCTGATCGCCATCGCGTTTGTGTGCGGGTTGGTGGAGTGGTGGACGTGGCATCGCAGGATTACGGTGTGACGCCGGCGAAGGAGATCTGCGCGTGTCGGTAATCTGGACTTCGCCAGCCGCGTTGTGGCTGCTTGTGCTCGTGCCCCTCGTGTGGGTCGCGGCCAGGTACTCGCGCACCAACTTCAATCCGCGCCAGCACCTGCTGCAGACGATCGTGCGCACGCTCGTGCTGGCGGCGTTGGCCATCGCGCTGGCCCGCCCGGTGTTCGAGGTGGGCTCATCGCGCCTGTCGGTGGTGTACCTCGTCGACGTCTCATACAGCGTTTCGTCGCGGTCGGTCACGGAAAGCGCGGCCAAGATCGCCGAACTCAATGCGTCACTGCGACCGGACCATTCGCGGATTGTGGCGTTCGGCCGTCACGCGCGGGTGGTTACCGACGCCGCTGCCCTCGGCCAGTTGGTGTCGGCGGAACTGGCGAACAACCAGGCCGAGTCTGCCGTGGACCGCAGTGCCAGCGACCTGGACGCGGCGCTCGCGGCGGCGCGTGCTGAACTTGCGCCGGGCCACGTCCCCCGGCTCGTGTTGTTTTCTGATGGCCACGCCACCACGGGCGACGTAGCCAAGGCCGTGGCGCAACTGACCGCCGCGGGCATTCCCGTGCACGTGTTTCCCATGGCGCCACGCGAGTTGGGCGACACCTGGGTCGAAGGCCTGCGGCTGCCGCTGCGGCTGGCTCCGGGCGGCCTCATCGCGGCGACCGTCGATGTGGGGTCGCAGCGTAATACCAGCGCGCTCGTCGAGATTCGCAACGGCACCAAGGTGCTTGGCAGCAAGGCCGTGGCGTTGACGCCAGGCACGACGCCAGTGCCGGTGGAGATTTCGGTGGATGAGGCCGGCGCGGTGTCGCTCGAGGCGCGCGTGACGTCTCCAGGAGACCCGCTCGAGACGAACAACACCCTGACGCAGGCCGCCCTGGTCGCGCCCAGGCCCAAGGTGCTCTATGTGGAAGGGACACTGGCAAGCTCGCGCTACTTGACCGCCGCCCTCGAGCAGTCGGGCTTCGACGTCGAAGTCCGGCCGGCTGCGGGCCTTCCCGCCACGGTGGACGGGTTCACACCGTTTGATGTGGTCGTGCTCAGCGACCTGGCGCGATCGGTCTTGCCGGATCAGAAGATCGCGGTCCTCTCGACGTGGGTGGAAGAGTTCGGCGGCGGCCTGCTTGTGGCCGGCGGCGAGGCCGTGTTCGGTGAAGACGGCTATCGCGAGTCGCCCCTCGAACGGCTGCTGCCGGTCACCTTCGAGCGCAAGGACGAGCCGGAAGTGGCGCTGATCATGGTCCTCGACAAGTCGTGGAGCATGGCGGGCACCAACATCGAGATGCTCCGCGTGTCGGCGCAGGCGGCCGTGGACGTCATGAAAGACGAACACACGCTCGGCATCGTCACGTTCAACGACAGTCTCGACTGGACGCTGACGGCACGGCAGGTGGGACCCAATCGCGAGATGATTCGCAAGGCCATCGCCGGCATTGAACCGAGTGGCCACACGTTGATCTTCCCCGCGGTGGAACAGGGATATCTGGCGCTGCAGAAGCTCAAGGCGCGCGCCAAACACGTGCTGCTGCTCTCGGACGGCCGGTCATACCCCGACGACTACGAAACCCTCATCAACAAGATGACCGCCGAGAAGATGACGGTCTCGTCTGTCGCCATGGGCGCCGCCGCCGACCGCGAGTTGCTGCAGAACATCGCGAAGTGGGGCAAAGGCCGCAGCTACGCCGCCGACGACCCGAAGGACGTGCCGCAGATCTTCGTGAAAGAAGCCAAGGACGTCACATCGCCTGGTTTCGACGAGAAGTTGCTCAAACCGGTGGTGAAACACGTCGGCTTTCTTGACGGCATCGATTTCAGCCGCGCGCCGCAGCTGCGTGGTCGCACGGCGACGGTCATCAAGGACACGGCCCTGGAACTGATTCAGACCGAAGAGGAAGACCCTCTGCTGGCCTACTGGCCCATCGGCGCCGGGCGGGCGGCCGTGTTCGCGTCCGACGTCAAGGATCGCTGGGCCGCCGACTGGCTGAAGTGGCGCGGTTACGGGCCATTCTTCTCGGCCGTGGTGCGTGAGCTCGCGGGCCAGCGATTCCCGGCCTGGTCGATGGACCTGCACGTCTCGCCGGCGCGCGGGGTCTCTCGCAGCGTCACGGTGACCGTCGAGGCGCGCGAACCCGATGGCCGTCCGCGCAACCTCCTGCGGCCCACGGTTCGTGTCGAGGCGGGTGGCCAGCCGCGTGATCTTGTGGCCCGCCAGGTGGCCCCGGGTCGGTATGAAGCGCGCCTGACGACCGACGCATCGGCGGATGTGTCGGCCACGCTCGTCGATGCGAGCGCGCCGGCGACCGCGGGCCTGTCGCGCCGGTTTGTACCCGACGCCGGCGCCGAGTACCGCTTCGGCGCGCCCGACAATGCGCTACTCATGTCCCTGGCGTCGTCTACCGGTGGCACGGTCGCGCCAGACGGCGAAAAGCTCCGCAGCGCGGGCACCGACAGCCGCGCCGCCCGTCGCGCCGGCTGGCCGGGCCTGGTGCTCTTCGCGCTCGTGGGTTGGGCCGCCGACCTGCTGCTGCGCCGCATCCGCCTCTTCGAACGCTGAGCTTCTGCTATCATCGCGCCCGCGTAATGGTGGCGTCCTCTCGTTGACCGATACAGGTTGGTTGAAGCTGTGGCTGGGTGTGGCCCTGGTCACGGTCGCTTTGCACTCGACCACGTTGCTGCTGTCGCCGGTGTACTGGCTTGACGAGGCCCAGATCCTCGACTGGGGCCGCAGCCTCGTCTTTGAACCGCACACGACCTGGTCCGTCAGTTGGCTTCCCGAGGGGCGACCGGCCGTCAACTACGGCTTTCTCGGACCAGCGCTTCAGGAAGGCGTCTTTCGCCTGGCCGGCCTCCAGCCTTGGGCGCCACGCCTGTCGGCGATCCTCGGCGGTGTTGCGGCCGCGACGATGCTGCTGGCATGGCTGTGGGCGCGCGGCCTTGGCGCGCGCGCCAGCGTCATTGGTGGTGCGGCCCTGCTGTTTGAGCCCGCGTTTGTCCAGGCCTGCCGCGGCGGTCGTGTGGACGGCTGGGCCATCGCGCTCGCGTTGGGTGCGGCGTGGGCGCTCCGCATCGCCAGGGGCCCGCGAGGACACGGGACCGCATTCGCCATTCTTGCGGGTGTGCTGGCTGCGGCCGCGCCGTTTGTCTGGCCGACCGCGCTGATTGTGCTGTTGGCCGCGGGCTTGGAACTCGTGCAACTGGGCCACATCGGCCCGCGAGGCCGGCCCGAACGCGTCCCGATTGTGGCGGCATTTGTCGCCGCCGGCGCGACCACCGCAGCCATACTCGTCGCCGGGTATATCGCGTTACACGGCAACCCGTTGGCGTACGTGAGCGACGCGCTTGCGATGCAGTTCACCACGGGAGCGGGTGTGGCGCAGACCTGGGGCGAGGTGATGAATGCCGTGATCGAGACGGTGGTGCGGAGCCCGGGTCTGTGGATGCTCGCGATTCTCGCCGCCCTGGTTCCGGCGGCGCGCCCGCTCGCAGTGGTGGCCGCTCTTGCGCTGGTCGTGCTCGCGCCCACTCATCTGTATGTGTTCCGGCTCCTCTATGTGCTGCCCCTGATCGCAGCAGCCGTCGCGTCCGCGTACGATGGTCGCCAGCACCTGGTCGATCAGGGGCGCCACCGCCTGGCGTCCACGCTCGGTGGGCTCCTGCTGGTCTCGATTGCCTGGAACGCGTTCACCGCGCTTGGCGCCCGTCAGGTGGTGGCCTGGTCCGAACGCCTCGACCGCGATCCGGCTCAGGTCTACGAAATCGCCAGACGCATTGGCCCCGGAAGTCATGCGGTGCTCCTCGGGGCGGGGCAGTTCTACTATCCCGGCCGTCAACTCGGGTGGCGGATGTTCCGGCCCTTTCACAGTACTGATCTTGGGATTGCGCTTCTGGCTCGAATGGATTTCGTGATCACGGAAATCGAGCTCGATCGGTCGGTCATGGAGGCGGCTGGACTTGTGGCGATCAATGACATCAGTCCTCCCGCACCGTCCTCCCGCTACGGAGCCTTCCGACTCTATCGGCGGGTCATCGTCGGCGCGGCGAGATAGGGCGGCCCTCGGATAGAATGCCTGCCGGGGGTGACGCCGATGGCACGACGCCAATTTGGTCTGTTCGACGCTGCGTGGCTGGCCGTTGGGGCGATTGGCATGGCCGCCTTGCCCTACGTCGAACGCGCAGACGTCAGCGCGGCCTCGGCGACTTCGGCTGTCTTCGAGCAGGCCATCCCTGGAAGCGCGCTCCGCTGGTACAAGGGCAACACCCATACCCACACGCTCAATAGCGACGGCGACAGTACGCCGGATGAAGTGGTGCGCTGGTATCGCGAACATGGCTACCACTTCCTGGTGCTGACCGATCACAACTTCCTCACGACCGTGGACGGCCTGAATGCCGTGCACGGCGCCAATGAAAAATTCCTGGTCGTCAAGGGCGAGGAAGTCACGTCATCGTTCCAGTCAAAGTCGGTGCACGTGAACGGCCTCAACGTCACCTCGCAGGTTGAGCCCACCAGGAACGCGGCGTCGGTCGTCGCCACCATTCAGGGCAATGTGGATGCGATCAGGAAGGCCGATGGTGTGCCTCACATCAATCATCCGAACTTCCTGTGGTCAATCACGCCCGAGGACCTGCGGCAGGTGAAGAACAACCGGCTGTTCGAGGTCTACAACGGGCACCCCACCGTTCATAACGCAGGCGGAGGCGGAGTGCCGGGGCTTGAGCAGGTCTGGGACGTGCTGCTCTCGCAGGGCATCACCCTCTTTGGCATCGCGGTGGACGATGCGCATACGTTCAAGCAGCCGGGAAATCCGGACGTGGCGGGGCCGGGCCGAGGGTGGGTGGCGGTGCGGGCGTCGCGGCTTGAGGCCCGCACGTTGCTCGACGCCCTTGAGCGCGGCGACTTCTATGCGTCCACAGGAGTGGAGCTCGCCGACGTCAAGGCGAGTGCCACGGCTCTCACGGTCGAGGTCCGTCCGCGCGGGGACTACAAATACCGCGTTCGTTTCATCGGGAAGGGCGGGCAGGTCCTGCACGAGTCACTCGAGCCCACAGCCACCTACACGTTCAAGGGCGGCGAAGGGTATGTGCGCGCCACGGCGACCGACAGCGGTGGCCGCACCGCGTGGGTGCAGCCGGTGTCCGTGAAGTAGGGCTGCTGCCCTGGCGATCGATTGCTCGAACGTAGACTGGAGGCGGTCGATTCGGCACGGTGGCGCCACGACGCGCCTCGCATTCGAGCCGGATCAGCCGATTCCCTGAGCCCGAAAGGCAGGCAATGGCGCGTCCGAAAGCCCGGCGCCCTTGCCAGCAAAATGTGCTAGATTTCGCGGGTCGAGTTGCAAGCATTTCGAATACGGGCGCCTTTTAGCTGCTCTGCACGCATTCGAGAAAGTCAGGGCGATTCAGGTGAGCAGCGAAAACGTTTTGGCGGGATAGGCCCGTCCAGAGTGCTGAGTAAGGAGACACTATGCGTCGAGTATTCAAGGTCGCTGGGGCGGGTCTGTTCGCGGTCGCGATGGCCGCATCGCTTGGGACGGTAACTGCCGCCCAAGGCTATCGCGGCAACGGCGTTGGTCCCGGCAGGGCATGCCCAACCGAAGAAAACGCTCCCTGGTTTCTGTCGCCCCCGTCACCAGGCGATGGGGTGGTCGACCGGAACGGTGACGGACTGATCTGTGTCAGGGCAGTAAATGGACGGGGCAGTTCTCGAGACGTGCCAGGCTTCAGTGTCAGGGACGATTTGATCGTCGTCTCTACCAATTAGTCGCGTCGACAGGTCGAATCTCGAACCTCGGTAACTATTCCGCGCGCAGGGGCGTCACTGGGTCGACCGTGGCGACCCTGCGTGCGGGCAAGAAATTGTCATGGCTGATAAGCGGTCTTACTTCACCAAGCCGACGGCCAAAGAAAATTCCTAATCAACATCCAGAATCTGGGGAGTCCAGCTTCCGACTCCACTCCGGCTGGACAGAAAACTTCGCGCCGCCGCGAGGTTGAAGAGGGCCGCGCGGCTGTCCGGGACGATCGATGGCTCGACCGCAGTGACGTCGCCAAGGCGAAGCGCGGGTGCTCCTAAAAAACTACCTCGCCAGGGGCTCGCTGTCCGAAACGCAGTTCGGCCTGGGTGTTACCCCTCGACACACTCGGGGTGACCTGAGCTTGATCGAAGGTCAAGGCCGAGGGCTCGGGCTTGAGGTGCAGCGCGAGCTACGTACGACTGCCGAGTCACGGACGAATCGTGAATTCCCAAAGAACGGACAGTGAGGGCCTCAGCTAACTGCGGCGCCACCCAGGACGCCGCAAGGACTCGAAGCGCCAGGCCGGTTGCCGCAAGTCCAGTCGAGGAGGAAACAGCATGGCCTCCCCGGTGAGTTGACCGCGACATCAGATGGTGCACCCGTGAGGTCTCCAATGTAGAGGGGCATCAGATCGAGCACCAGAGCCGCGGAGCGTCGCCGCCGAATGTGTGGATGACCCCGAGCCAGGGAATGAGTCCGACTCGGTCTACGGTCAGGCAGCCGAAATGAAGCAGCGTGAAGTGGCCAAAGTTCAGAAGCACGTTGACCGGATCGGTTGCTCCTTGTCCTCGTGCCCGGGGGGCGACATCCCCATTGCCCCGTTGCCCCGTTGCCCCATTTCCTCATGTGCGCGAATTTCCACCCCTCCGCGCAATAGTCCACTGTTCAGGGAGTGCTTGCAGGGAAAAAGCAGCGCCTCTCCGCCGGCGTCCGCCACCAAATGCGGTACATGAGTTGCAGTATCAACCGCTTCAAGTGAGGTCCTACCGGGGCCTTACGTCCCCCGACTGACGAAGAGAGCGGCAATGACGCCATTCTTCTTGTTTTCGATCTGTTCTTTTGAGGTACCGCATGAGAAAACTGTTGCTTGGAATTTTGATCCTGTTGGGAATTGGCGTTGCAACTACTGCGCGGACAACTGGCGCGGCCGCGGCGTGCGTCTTCAATGTTAGCGGGACAACAATGACGCTTCAGGGTGACTGCGCGACCGACGTGTCGCTGCAAATTCCCGACGGCTTCACGATGGATCTGGGCGGCTTCACGGTCGTCGCAGTGGATCCGACAGGCGGACACTTCTTGGGTGCCGTCATACGCAACGCTGGCCCATGGGCGGCGGTGACGAACGGCACAGTGACCACATCGGCGCTGGCGAATGTGTGCGACGCCGGCAATGATCGTCTGCGGGGTGTCATGTTCGATGGAGCTGCCGGATATATCAATGATCTGTCGATCGACAGCATCAACCAGGGTCCGTCCGGCTGTCAGGAAGGTAACGCGATCGAGGTCCGAAATGCGCCCTTTGATGGCACTCATCTGAATACCTTGAGCGTCGAGGTGGGTGGAAACGTCTTGACCAATTGGCAAAAGACGGGAATTGTCGCCAACGGCGACGTGAACGTGTGGATTCATCACAATGTGATCGGCTCTTCTGCGACACAGGCCAATCTGGCCGCGAATTCGCTGCAGATCGGTTTCGGTGGCAAGGCCTTGGCGGAGCACAACCACATCGCAGGTAACAGCTGGGGAGGGCCGTCTATTTACGTGGGAACAAGCATCCTGATGTACCTGTCGGCACCCGGAACCATCGTGCGACAGAACAACATGATGGAAGGTAACTCCGACATCGGCATCCACATCGAGGCCGACGGTGTCACTGTCGACAACAACAAGGTATTCGAGAGTGGCTCGGACTCACCGCTGGGTTACGACATCGGTGTCGGAAACTGGGGGACCGGAAACACGGTCACTAACAACAAGTCGAAGGGTTATTCAACGCCCTACGACGGCGTGGTGGACGGGCAGAACAAGGCTATTCCCGCACCAAGCAAGCAGTAATATCAACCATCCGTCGCGTGCGGTGTGATGGTGTAGTAATCGTGCAATCCGGGCCCGGCAGACTATGAAGAGTTTGCCGGGCCTTATCTTTTATGCATGGCGCGCAACAGTGGCCTCCGCGCTGACACCGCGTCGGTTCAGCCCATTACTGCGGCGCCACCCAGGACGCCGCAAAGACACGGAGCCCCGGTCGATTGACGGTGACCGTACGCCGGGTGCTGGTGGTGGCGTCGGCTGATGGCCCGTACGTGACGACGTACTGGTTGGTCAGGAGGGCGGCCATCTGCTTCGCCATCGAGTCGAGACCCACGGCTGAGGCCACACTGTCAGACATCCCGCCGCTCATCCGGCTGCCAAGGCTGACCACTTCCTCACGACTCGGGTTGCCCACGCCAGGGGTGCCCAGGCTTTGCACCTCGATGGCCCAGAGGCTGGCCCTCGACTCCCACAACGTCATGGCCGCCCGGTCGTTCCATTGGACGCTTGAATCGCCGCGATAGGCCGCAAACACCGCGAAGATGGCCCGACGCTCGGCCAGCGAGCCGCGAAAGAGCCGGCACGCATCCACCAGGGCGTCGAGCATCCCGCCTTCCGTGGCCACCGTCGACAGACGTCCCATCGCCCTGTCCAGTTCAGCAGCAGGAGAGCCGAAGCCGGTGATGCGCACCACAGGCCCGTCAAACGTGGTGAGGGCGATCCGGCTGTCGGGATGCGCCGCCCGGACGCCCTTGACGAACCCCGCGAGCGCGCGCTGCACGGTGAATGTGCTGTACGCCGGATCCAGGCCGAGGCGGTCGGTGATGATCACGACGGAGAGGGGATCAGTCGCCGGGACGACCGAGAGGACTTCCTGATCGCGCCCGTCGATGGCCACCTTGAAGTCGGTCGCCGTCAGCCCCGCGACGGGTCTGCCCTTCGTGTCCGCGACGGCCACCAGAACCCGATTCGTCGCCGCCACCGCATGCACCCGCGGAAGCGGAATCGCGGCGATCGCTGCAAGGACGATGACGAGCCCGACGCGACCGGGCCGCAGCGCGTGTCCACCTGGCATTGGGGCTCCTTTCGGTTGAACACTACGTGTGTCGCGTGGACCGTACGCGGCGCTCGGCTTGCCACGGTGACCGTCGGCTCCACACGCGGAGGCGCCGCCTCTCAGACGGTCAAGATCAAGGAGTGGCACACGAGGCATGTAGGACTGAAAGTTCTCAGTTCTTTGAAAGAACCGGAAGTGCTCCGAAAAGGGGAAGATCCTTCAAATCCTTCACGCCTCGTGTAAACACCTCGAGCCTGTCAGCGCTTGTCCACCAGCACGTAGTACACGTCCGTCGCCACCTGGAAGTCGTCCTTCGTCAGTGCGGTGGTCATCGTCTTCCACTCGGCGGTGGGAGAGACCACCTGCCACGCGTCGGCGCGGCCGATTTTCACCGGCATGTTGAAGCCGGGCTCGTCAGCGTTCCACCGGTAGCGCACCGAGCCAGGCGTGGTGGTGAAGTCGAGTTCCAGGGTGGGCACGGCGGTGCGGCGCAGATACTGATTGAACACCGGCGTCAGGTCGCGCTTCAGGCGCGCGTTGAAGAACGCCACGACGTCTTCAGTCATGATGTTCGTGTACTTGTTCGCCTGGTAAAAATCTTTGATCAGCTTCCACCACACCGCGT
This sequence comes from Vicinamibacterales bacterium, assembly GCA_046594875.1. GTDB lineage: Bacteria > Acidobacteriota > Vicinamibacteria > Vicinamibacterales > SCN-69-37 > SYFT01. The sequence goes on along the minus strand of JBKJQX010000231.1, from coordinate 3,449 downwards.
CGTTGTTTACCACGCCGCGCAGGGTGTGCAGGAACAGGGCGCCCTTGAAATACATGTCTTGCGGCGGAGAACGATGCAGTCCCCGCTCGGTGATGATGGGCGTACGGTTCTGGATCTTGGTCTTGTAGGCGTTGGTGTACTTCAGCCCATCGGCAGCGCCGAACAGGCGCTCCACGTAGAGGCATTCCAGGTACGTCGTCCAGCCTTCCTGAATCCACATGTCCGACACGTCGGCCGCCGACACGGCATTGCCGAACCACTCATGGCCGCTCTCATGGATGATGATGAAGTCGAACTTCGTGCTGATGCCCACGCCCGTCCAGTCGCGCTCGAGGTAGCCGTTGGCGAACCGGTTGCCATAGGTCACCGCACTCTGGTGTTCCATGCCGGAGTAGGGGACCTCGATGAGCTTGAAGCCGTCTTTCGGAAACGGGTACTCACCGAAGTAATGCTCAAACGCCTCGATCATGGGCTTGGCCTGGGCGAACTGCGTCCGGGCCTTCGTCATGTTCTCGGGCAGCACCCAGTAGTCGAGCGTGAGGTCGCCCATCGTCTCGCCGAAGTGTTCGTAGGTGCCGATGTTGAGCGACACGTTGTATGAATTGATCGGGTAATGGATGCGCCAGTCCCAGCGCGTGTAGCCGTCGCCGAGGTCCTTCTTGCCCATGAAGCGGCCGTTGGAGACGTCCACCAGCGGATGCGGGACCTCGACGCTCAGGTCCATGCCTTCCACTTCGTCACGCCACTGGTCCTTGCTGGGCCACCAGATGCTGGAGCCTTCGCCTTCGCAGGCCGTGTTGATCCAATGGCGGCCCGCTGGGTCTTTGCGAAACGCGATGCCGCCGAATCGCCCAGTCTCGAGCGGCGTACCCGAGTAGTGGAAGTCGATCTCGTAGGTGCGGCCCTTGCGCAGCGTGTCGGGGAAGTTGATGAACACGGCGTTCAGCTCCCGCTCGACCACGAGCGGCGTGGTGCCCATCAGGACGCGGTCCACCGCGAGATTGGCGTAGAGGTCGAGCCGGATCCGGGTGTCGTCGGCCAGCATCCTGAATCGCACCCGATTGCGCCCACTGATGAATTTCCTGTCGGGGTCCACTCGCACAGTGAGCGCGTAGTGGAGCAGGTCATTGTTGGAGCGATACCGGTCGTATCCGCCGCGCAGCTCGGCCGTGCGCGCGGCTTGAGCGACCTGCTCGGGTGTCTGGGGCGACCGCTGCGCCTGAAACGCCGAGGCCGAGACGACCAGTGATGAAAGGGTGAGCAGCGTGCCGCCGAGAGTGCGCATCGCGGGCAGCGTAACACGCCTTCGGGACCCTGGACTCTGGACCCTGGACGCTGGACTTACCGCAGCGTGACCGAAGTGCTCTCGGCCCTGACCTTCGACGCCGCTCAGGTCACCCCGAGCTACGTGCTTCCCATTTCGAATGCTTTTGTCTGCTCGTGCGCGTGGTACGACGAGCGCACCAGCGGTCCTGACTCCACGTGGCCGAAGCCGAGTTCGAGGGCGATGCGTTTGAAGTCGCGGAACTCGTCGGGCGTGTAGTAACGATCCATCGGGATGTGCGCCAGTGACGGGCGCAGGTATTGGCCTATCGTCAGGATCTGGCAGTCCACCTCGCGAAGGTCCCGAAGGACCTCGATCACTTCATCGGGGGTTTCGCCCAGGCCCACCATCAATCCCGTCTTGGTGGGGATGTTGGGTGCCCAGGTGCGCGCGCGCTGCAGCAGTTCGAGTGCACGCGGATACTTGCCGCCGGGTCGCGCCGTTCGGTAGAGGCGCGGCACCGTCTCGGTGTTGTGGTTGAGGATGTTGGGCTGTGCGGCAAGGACCGTGCGAAGTGGCGCTGCTTCACCCTGAAAGTCCGGAATGAGCACCTCCACCTGGCAGTCAGGCCGCACGGCATGAATCGATCGGATGGTGTCGGCGAAGTGACCGGCGCCGAAATCAGGAAGGTCGTCCCGGTCCACTGAGGTCACGACCACGTAGGCCAGCGACATCGTGTCTACCGCGTGCGCGAGTTTGCCGGGCTCGTTGGGGTCGAGCGCCAGCGGCGTGCCGTGGTTCACGTTGCAGTACGTGCACGCACGCGTGCAGGTGTCGCCCATGATCATGAACGTCGCCGTGCCGTGATGCCAGCACTCGCCGATGTTGGGGCAGTGCGCTTCTTCGCACACCGTGTGCAGGCCCAGGTCGCGCATGAGGCCCTTGATGCGCACATAGTTCTCGGAACCAGGCGCGCGCACTTTCAGCCACTCGGGCTTCTGCTCGCGCGAGAGCGGGGTTTGCCGGGCATGTCGGCCACGAATCAAGGGCAAATCAAATGTAGGCATTAGAGGGCGTGTCCCACACCGTTAAGTATACTTTCGGCATGGCGTCACTGCAGATCACCTGGCTCGGCCACTCCGCGTTCCTGATCGTCACACCCGCAGGGACCCGGATTCTGACCGACCCCTGGCTGGGGAATCCCTCGTGCCCGGCGCCCCTCGCGAAGGCTGAAGCGTTGTTGCCGATTGACCTCATCCTCCTCTCGCACGGGCATGGTGATCACCTCGGCGACACCGTGCACGTCGCCCGCGCCGCCGATGCGCCCGTCGTCTGTCTCTTCGAGGTCGGGCAATACCTGACGGCCAAGGGCCTGAAGCAGGTGCACGACATGGGGAAGGGCGGCACGCAAGAGGTGGCCGGTGTTCGCATCACGATGACGGACGCCGTGCACTCGGGCAGCATGATGGAGGACGGAGCGATCATCTACCTCGGCGGCGCCGCAGGCTTCGTGCTCCGCCAGGCCGGCATGCCCACCATCTACTTCGCCGGCGACACCGCACTCTTCGGCGACATGAAAACCATCGCGGAAGTCTATCGCCCCGAGATCGCATTTCTGCCGATCGGCGATCACTACACGATGGGCCCCGACACGGCGGCCGTCGCCGCCAAGTGGCTGGGCGTGAGGCAAGTGGTGCCGATGCACTGGGGCACGTTCCCGATTCTCACCGGCACGCCCGCTGCCCTGCGCGAGCACCTCGCGGGCACGGGCATCGAGGTGATTGAACTCAAGCCCGGCGACACGGCGAGGTAGAGAGTCGATTTCACAAGCGTGAGGGCGGGCCTTCAGGGTAAGACGTAGGGCAGGCCTTTAGCAGGCTGCTGAAAAACAGGATCTTACACGAGGCGTGAAGGGGATCGACTGCTGATCGGGCCTGTACTACGATGCGGCATGCGCGGTGATGATCAGCAGACAGGCCACCTCTTCAGCTATCTCTCTCCGGAAGAACGCGTCCCGATGGATCATCCACTGCGGGCTGTTCGCCGGATGACCGATGAGGCACTTCGTGCGCTGGCGCCGGCGCTCGGTCGGTTGTATTCGGAGACCGGCCGGCCGTCGATTCCCCCCGAGCAGCTCCTGCGCGCGCTCCTGATTCAAGTGTTGTACAGCGTCCGCAGCGAGCGC
>JBKJQX010000204.1:0-8372 GCA_046594875.1 Vicinamibacterales bacterium | reverse complement strand
ATGAACATCTGTTTCACCGGGATCTCCAGCGGGCCACGGCGTACAGCACGGCGCCGATCACGAGCGCGACCAAGCCCACCTGCAACTGCAGCGTCGTGGCACCGCCGAGAATGGCCAGAGACACCACCAGCGCGACGACTGGAATGACGGGCCCACCAGGAATGGTGAATGCCGCACGTCCCTGCCGGCGAAGCACCAGCACCGACGCGCACGTCCCGGCATAGACCATTAACCGGCTGACCGCACTGCTGGCGGCGAGCGTGACGAAGTTCCCCGACAGGGCGAGCCCCAGCGCGACAACCGCGGTCACCACGATGGCCACGGCGGGTGTGTGGAACCGCGGATGGACACGGCCGAACACGGACGGCAGATCGCCCTGTTCCGCCAGCGCGTAGAGGTTGCGCGATCCCGACAGTGCCTGTCCCATGTTGTTGCCGCTCATGGAAACAGCAGCACCGGTGGTCATGAGCAGGGCGCCCCACGCGCCGATGAAGATCAGTGACGCATCCGCCAGCGGCCGCTGCGACCCGGCGATATTGGGCAGCGTCCCCATGGCCACCACCTGCGCCAACGTCATCACCACGGCGACGATGACGATGGTCATGACCATGGCGAAGGGCACGGCGCGTTTGGGATCCCGGGTTTCTCCGGCGGGAACACCCACAACCTCGTAGCCGCCGTACGCAAAGATCAGGAGCAGGGCCGACGTCGAGATCTGCGTCCAGGTCAGTGCGACCTCTGGACGCAGTGCGTCAAACGCCACGTACGGCAGGCCCAGGAAGATGAAAATCACAAGCGGTGTGAGCTTGCCCACCGTCAGCGCGTTCACGACCCACGCGCTCTGGCGGATGCCAAGCACGTTGATCGTCATGATCGTGAGGACCACGCCCGTGATGACCGCTTCGCGCGCCAGGCCCGGTTGGTTGGCGCCGAGCGCAGGCCAGTAGTACGCAAGCGCGGTGGTGAGCCCGTTCACCACCGAGGCCCAACTGGTGACGCGGGTCACCCACATCATCCAGCCCACTTCGAAGCTGAAGAACCGTCCGAACGCCGCGCGGGTATAGAGATACGCGCCACCGGTGCCGTCAAACCGGCTGCCGGCCTCGGCGAAGTTGAGCGCGATCATCAGAGAGAGGATGCCCACCAGCGCAACGGCGATGGCACTCCACGCGCCGATCTGCGTGGCCAGAGGCGCCGCCATAAGGAAGACAGCCCCGCCTATCACCTGGTTCACGCCAATGGCAGTCAGGTCCCACTTGCCAAGTTCACGCCGCAGACGGCCGGTGGGTTCGCTCATCCTGAGTGTCACGCCGTCTTTCTCGCCGGATTAAAAAACGGCGTCATCGTCACCACGGCGGGCGCACGGTGGCGCACAGCCTCCACGGTGTGCTCCACCTCAACCTTGGTGCCGACAGCCATGTGGGATGCGTTGACCGTGGCCAGGCCGATCATCTGTTTCAACACCGGCGACCAGGTGGACGACGTCATGCGGCCGATCTGGACACCGCCCGCATACACCGGCACGGCAACGCGAGAGGCCGTGGCGAGTGCCATCGGTGGCAGGCCGACGGCTTCGTACAGCCGCTCGACCGACGGCCAGTCGAGTGTGAGGCCGACGATGCGTCGTCTCGGAGCGACGGCATGTTCAGCCGCCAGTGCTGCGCGGCCGACAAAACGTTCCTTGTTGAAGTCAACCAGCCTGCCCAGACCCAGCTCAAAAGGCGAATAGATCTGCGACGCAGTGACCGCTTTGCGCACACTGACAAAGTCCACGTCGATCAAGAGCAGGCCAGCTTCGACGCGCGAAACATCCAGAGCCAGCATGCCGGCGGGCATCAGCCCGTACGCCGGTCCGGCCGCCGCGATGGCATCCCAGACCGTGAGCGCGTCGGCACGGTCCATCCACAGTTCGTAGCCGAGATCGCCGGTGTATCCCGTTCGGGACACATCAACGCCCGCGCCCGCAATCTTCACGCTGGTCATCCCGAAGTACTTCAGGCCCTCGATGTCCCCGTCTACGATGCTTCGCAGGAGGGCCGCTGACGTGGGGCCCTGAAGCGCGAGGGCCGCGACCTGATCGGAGACGTCTTCGACGCGCACATCCAGACCGGCCGACTGCTGGCGGAGCCAGCGGAGGTTCGGTTCTGCGGCGGTCCAGCGGAACGCCTGCTCCCCCAGCCTGGTCACTGTGCCGTCGTCGAGCACGCGGCCCTGCTCGTTGCACCATGGGGTGTAGACGACCTGCCCGGGCCTCATCCGATGCGCGTCGCGAGTGATGACTCGGTCCACCAGATGGACCGCACCGGGTCCGGTGATCAGGTACTTGAACAGGGGGGAGATGTCGATCAGCGCCGTGCCGTTCCTGATGGCGTTGTATTCGTGGTCGTGATGGGTCTCGTACGCGCTGGCTGTGTAATACCCCGCCCAATCGCGGTAGTTGAGGCTCTTGCAGAGCGGCAGGGTGCGGTCGTGAAACGGCGTGCCGACGGGCATAGGGGGAATATTACTCGGGTCCCGGGGTCCCCGGGGGGCCTGGACCCCATACAATATGCCCCGATGCCTTCGCACTACGACGCCATTGTGATTGGCGCCGGACACAATGGCCTGACCGCCGCCGCCTATCTCGCCCGTGCAGGGCGCAAGGTCTTGGTGCTCGAAAGACGGCATGTCGTGGGCGGTGCCGCAGTCACCGAAGAGATCTACCCGGGCTTCAAGTACTCGGTCTGTTCCTACGTCGTGTCGCTGCTGAGGCCCGAGATCATCCGCGAGCTGGAACTGGCCAAGCATGGGCTGGAATTGCTGCCGCTCGACGGCACGTTCACGCCCATGCCAAGCGGTGACTACTTGTGGCGGACGAACGACCACGCGCAGACGTTCCGGGAGATTTCGCGTCACTCGCGCGTAGACGCTGAGTCGTATGACGAGTACGGCCTGGCGATGGTGGACATGAGCCGCTTCGCGAAGCCGATCCTCGGCATGACGCCCTCGGATCCCTTTTCGCGGAAACTACGCGACCTCAAACCGCTCCTTGAGATCCTGAACCGCTTTCGCGCGATGCCGGACGCGAGCCGGTACAACCAGACGCAGTTGCTCACCATGAGTGCTGCGGACTTTCTCGATCAATGGTTCGAGACGGATGTGCTCAAAGCCACGATGTCGGCGTCGGGCATTATCGGCACGTTCCTGGGCGTGCGATCGCCGGGCACGGCGTACGTGCTGCTGCACCACTACATGGGCGAAATCGACGGCGCGTTCCGGTCGTGGGGTCTGTCGCGTGGCGGCACCGGCATGGTGTCGGAATCCATTGCATCAGCCGCGCGGGCAGCGGGTGCGGAGATCCGCCTTGAGGCACCAGTCAGCAAGGTGCTGGTGAACAACGGCCGCGCCACCGGTGTCGTGCTCGAGAACGGCGACTACGTGCTGGCAGACACCGTGCTCTCAAGCGTGGACCCGCGCCTGACGTTCATGAAGATGGTGGGCGAATCGCACCTGCCAGGTGACTTCGTCGAAGACATCCGCCACTACAAATTCCGGGGTTCGTCAGGCAAGGTCAACCTGGCGCTCGACGGATTGCCCGACTTCACCGCACTCAAGGGCGCCGGCCCGCACCTGCGTGGCGCGATCTCGATCTCGCCGAACGTGGACTACATGGAGCGGGCCTACGATCAGGCAAAGTACGGTCAGTACTCGCGCCGCCCTTACATCGACATCGTCATACCCAGTCTCACGGATTCGTCACTCGCGCCTCCCGGTAAACATGTGATGTCGTGTTTCGTGCAGTACGCCCCGTACGATCTGCGGGAACCCTCCACGGGTGACACGCCGTTGTGGGATCAGCATCGCGAGGCGTTTGGTGACGCGGTGATCGACACCATCGCCGAACACGCGCCCAACCTGAAAGACCTGATTCTGCACAGACAGGTACTGACGCCCCTCGATATCGAACGCACGTTCGGGTTGTCTGAAGGCAACATCTTCCAGGGCGAACTTACGCTCGAACAACTGTTCGTGCTGCGGCCGGCGCCCGGCTGGGCCGACTATCGCACGCCGATCAAGGGGCTCTACATGTGCGGGTCCGCCACTCATCCTGGTGGCGGCATCATGGGCGCACCCGGCCGGAACGCGGCGATGAAAGCGATGCGGCGATGATCGACGTCGTCATCATCGGTGGCGGAATCAATGGACTGGTGGCCGCGGCCACGCTGGCCCGGCACAAACTCGCCGTGGTGGTGCTCGATCAGCATGACCGGGTGGGTGGCGCCGCCATCACCAACACATCCACGCGGGGATTCAGTGCGCCACGGCTGAGCCACTCGCTCGGACCGCTCGCGCCCGAAGTGGTGCGCGCACTGCACAGGCGCAATTCCGCCCTCGCACGCGCCAAGCTCAAGTTCCTGCTGCCGGACCCGGTGCTCACAACGCTCGGCCACAACGGCGAGTGCATCACGTTCCATCGAGATGACATCCTGACGGCCGCGTCGATCAACCGGCTGTCGTCGCATGACGCCGGCACGTGGCAGTCCTTCGTGCTGACCATGCAAAGACTGTCGGGCGTGATGGCCAACATCAATCGGCATGCGCCGCCGTCAATTGATGCCCCGTCCTATCGCGAACTGCTCGCCCTGTTTGGTACCGGCCGCCAGGTCCGGGCCCTCGGGCGACGCGATCTGGGCCGGCTCGCCCGATATGCGCCCATGGCGGTAGCAGATCTGGTGGCGGAGTGGTTCGAACACGATCTGGTTCAGGCGGCGATTGGCGTGCGAGGGGTCTTCGGCCATCTACTTGGTCCGTGGTCCGCCGGAACCGGCGCCATGCTCCTGAACCGCATGGCGGAAGACCCGATGCCGGTTGGTGGCGGTGTCACCATGGTCGGCGGACCGGGCGCGCTGGCTCAGGCGCTGGCTGAACTGGCGGAAGCGTCTGGCGCGTTGATTCGGACGCAGGCGCGGGTCGCCCGCGTGCTGACTCACGAGGGAGTGGCGACCGGTGTCGTTCTCGAGTCTGGTGAAGAGATCGCCGCGCATGCCGTGGTCGGCGCGGTTGACCCCAGACATTTGTGTCTCAACCTTCTGGACCCCGCTGACCTGGCCCCGTCGTTCCTGCAACGGATGCGTCAGGTGCGAGGACGGGGTGTCACGGCGAAGGTCAACCTTTCGCTCTCGGCCGCGCCCGCATTCGCCGCACTGCACGGAGACGACCTGCCCCTCAAGGGACGCCTGCTGATTGCGCCTGACATCGATTACGTCGAGCGGGCATTTGACGCGGCCAAGTATGGTCACCACTCGCCGCACCCGTGGCTCGAGATCGCCGTGCCCTCCATGAACGACTCGACGCTCGCACCCGAGGGCCAGCACGTCATGTCCGTGTACGTGCACTACGCGCCGCGGTTGTTGCGAGAAGGCACGTGGTCGGGCACGCGCGAAGTGTTGTATCGCTCAGTCATGAACGCGCTGGCGCCACACGCTCCTGGGCTTGAGGCGCTGATTGTTGAACGCGAAGTCATCACTCCCGAAGATCTAGAAACGCACTGGGGTTTTGTGGGCGGTCACATCTTCCACGGTGAGCAGACACTGGACCAGTGGTGGGTCAGCCGGCCTGTACAAGGTGCCGCGCAATATCAGACACCGATTCAGCGTTTGTATTTCGCCAGCGCGGGCACCCATCCTGGCGGCGGACTCACCGGCCAGTCAGGCCTGAACGCCGCCCGCGCGATCGTGCGGACGCTCAAACGGCGCTAAAACGCGTCCGTCTGCCAATACACCGATCTCGCGTAGTCAGGGGCGGCGCCGCTGATCGAACGAACCATCATGACTTCGGGTGACGGCTCGCTCTTGATCACCTGAAGTTGCGGCGGGTGGAACGTCGCGGGCAGGACCGTGCGCATGGTCCGGTCCGACTGCGAGGGGTCCCGCTCAGCCAGCGATTCGAGCATCGCGCCTACGCGGGCACCAGCCGGGTCGCGATCGCCGCACTCCTCAAGCACGACGCCGCCCGGACCCCGCGACACCACCACGTACGCCACGGCGCGGTAACCCTCTTCGGCTACGAAGAACTCAAGCGAACGCAGGCCTGAGGGACCCAGCCCGGCACGCAGTCTTCGCCGCAGAACGCCAAACTCGATGAGCGAGGCCGATCGACTGAGCGCGAAGCCCGCGCCCCCGGCGTACAGCATCGATATCTCCGTCAAGAGCGGCAGGTCGCTCGGCTCGGCCGCCCGCACCAACACGGCAGGCGCGCCCCGGCGATTGCGCGGCACCTCGATGGTCAGGCGCGGGCGCTCGACCACCGTGAATCCCAGGCGGGCGTAGTAGTCCGCCCCAATCTCCGAGAACAACAACGCCACATCGCACCCGCGCGCGCGCCCATCGTCAATCATCGCTTCTATCAGTCTCGGAGCGAGGCGTTGGCCCCGACGATGTTCCGGAGTGAAGACGGCGCCGATTCCCAGGACCCTGATCGGCTGGCCGTCCGCCTGGGCCTCGAAGAAATACCGTCTGGCGGAGACGACGACCTCGTCGCCCTCGACAAACCCTACTCTGGCCAGATGCTCACGCCCCCAGGCGGTCATCCCCAGGGCCCGGTTCCACGACCCATAAGACTGGCGGGACAGGCCGTCCCCCCACACGGGATACGTGCCGTCCAGGATCTGGTCCAACAGGGCAGGATCAGTAATCTCTTTCAGCATCTCCTGATTGTGGCCCACGCGGCGGCCTCAATGCGGCGCCCGAGATCAAAAGGGCTCACTCGACACTGAGTCTCGGAGTACGTCGGCGACAACTGGCGTCAAAGTGCCAGACGAAGGAACATGCGCCTGCGTCGTGGACTCCGACGGGCAATTCTCCGGTCTCATCGCATGGCGGTAGTGACAACGTGTTGATCCAGTCTGACGACGATGTGTGGTGCCTGGGTCCACGAAAGCCGCCGAGACCGACACCGAGGGATGTCTTTTTAGATATCTTCCAGCCTCTGGAAGATATGAACTCACTACACTCCTGGCAGCCGGAGCACCAACCCGGCTCGCAGCAGCGACTCGAACTGCTGTCGCAGTTGAGCGTTGAAGTGGCGGCTGCGGATGAGGACGCCGGCTTCGACGTTGCGCTCCTGTGCCCACTCGGTGAAGTTGGCCGACGTCACGAACGCCAGCTCATCGTCTACCACCACACACTTGGCGTGCCAGGTGGCGCGGGTGGCGGGGTCGGTGGAGAGGCCGCGGGGGTCGTAGTAGACCTCTGGGCGCCCTGAGCCCCGTCGAAGGGAGTCCTGTCGAGGGCCGGGCCAGGCGTGTTTGAATTTGTCGCTGAATTCGCGCACGAGTTCTGAATCGAGCGAGGTGTCCCCCACTTTGCGCGCGATGTTGAGGAAGATTCGGACGCGCAGGTCGGGCACTTCGTCCATGCGTTGCGCGAGTGGTTGGAAGACTGTCGCGATGTCGTGGACGACGAACGTGCTCACGAGCACGTCGCGCTGTGCGCCGCGCCAGAGTTCAGGGACAACAATCGCGGTGTCGCGGCTGGACGTGCCCGGCACCTCGGGTCCGGTCCACACGAGCTCGGCACCAGACTGCCCTGCCCTGGCCTCAGCAGCATCCGCAGCCACGCCGAGGAGCAGTCCCAAGTGCTGCGCCGCCATCCCCTCGTCGGACAGGCGGAGCAAATCAGCTACGAGCTCGTTGGTACACGGCGCCGCGCGCTTAAGTGCAAAGGCCGACAGAGGCGTGCTCAGCCGTCCCGACGCGAAGACGTCGGCCAGGCGACGCAACGTGCCGGCGGATTCGCGTTCAAACACGACCAGCTCCGTCATTCGAGATTCGTACGCAGCTCGCATGAGGGATTCGTACGTAGCTCGCATGAGGGATTCGTACGTAGCTCGGGCTGGACCTCAAGCCCGAGAGAGTCCTCGGCCTTGAAGTGCAGGCCGAGCTACGTTTCGGACCGTTTTGGAACGCGGGATGAGTCCCAAACACGTTCACGCGTCCTCCCCGAAAAACGCCGCGGCGGCGGAGTCCACCGTCGGCACCACGAGGGCGCGGTCGAGGAAGTCGTTGCGCTTTTCGCAGGAGCTTTCGGGCAGCAGGAGGCAGCCGTGGCAGGCGGCGCCGAGCAGGAGGCGGTCGTCCTCCTGATGATCGGCGCTGTGGTGCGCGCAGACGGGGTCGTTGGCGCACAGGCGGCCGAGGTCGATGGCCTGCTGCAGGTAACGGTCGATGCGCCCGGCGGCCTCGACGAGTCCGCCCAGCGTCCCCTCCGCATCGGGACTGGCGGTGTAGAGCAACACACCGTAAGCGGGACGACTGGGCTGGCCCACATAGATGCGCTCGCGAATGGAGCTGGAGGCGTAACCGCAATCAAGCGCCACGGCGGTGATGAGCAGAT
>JBKJQX010000164.1:0-25222 GCA_046594875.1 Vicinamibacterales bacterium | reverse complement strand
CTGCCAGCGGCCGCCGCCCCGGGCTGCCAGCTTCACGCGCATGCCAATCTGCGGCCGGACGCCCACCTTCTTGGCGTACTCCAGGACCAGGCCCAGTTCGGTGTACTTCTCCACCACCGGGATGATCTTCCGGCCCATCTTGAGCGCGAGCATCGCCATTTCGATGAACTCGGCGTCCTTGAACCCGTTGCAGATAATCGGCGTGTCGTTGGTGGTCATGGCCACCACCGCGAGCAGTTCGGGCTTGGAGCCGGCCTCGATGCCGAAGCCGTATTCCCGGCCGAAATCCAGCACTTCCTCCACAACCTGGCGCTGCTGGTTGACCTTGATCGGGTACACGCAGACGTATTTGCCGTTGTACTGATGCTGCGCAATCGCCGCCTGGAAGGCCGCGTGGATATCACCCAGGCGGTGGCGGAGGATGTCGCTGAATCGAATCAGGATGGGCAGGCCGATGCCGCGCTGCTGCAGGTGATCGACGAGCTGCTTCAAGTCGATGGACCGGTCCGGGTCCTTCGTGACGTGCGCCAGCATGTGGCCGTTGGCGCCGACTGAAAAATAGCCCTGCCCCCAGCGGGTGACGTCGTAAAGTTCGGAGGCGTCGGTGACCGTCCAGGGGTCACCTTGACGCCGGGTAGCTTGCGGGCGGCTGGTCGTTGGCACGTTTCGCATGATACCGACTTTTTTTGACCGTGACAGGACAATTCTCGTCCCATGCCTGGCCACGCAGTGGCGGCGTGAGTCTCACGCCGCCGCCGTTTCATTGAAACCAGTCTGGTGGCCGGCGGCTGCGGCGTCGTTGCCGGTGGCTCCCACCTGGTTCCAGACCCCGCGCCCGCGCCCCAGCGCCATCGATCTTCCGGACCCGTTCGAATTGGCGCCTTCCCGCCTGGCTGAAGCTCCGCAGTCGAAGCGCGACTCTCTGTTACGATGCGCGCCAGATGCGCACTCGACCCATGTTCGTTGTTGCGTTCGCCCTCGCGATCGCCACGGCCGTCACTCCGGCTCAGCGCGCCGACCTGCCGCCGTACAAAAACGCCGCCCTCTCCACCGACGCACGGGTGCAGGACCTGCTGGGCCGCATGACGCTGGAGGAAAAGTTCTGGCAGGTGTTCATGATCCCCGGCAGCCTGGACGACCCGGCCCACGACTACTCGAAGGGCATTTTCGGCCTGCAGATTTCCACAGCGGGACCAACCACCGGCCGTGCGGCCGCCCGCGCCCACGCCGAGCGCATCAACGCGATTCAGCGCTACTTCGTGGAACAGACTCGCCTCGGCATTCCGATCATCCCATTCGAAGAGGCGCTGCACGGGCTGGCGCGCGAAGGCGCCACGGTGTTCCCCCAGGCGATTGGACTGGCGGCGACGTGGGACGTGGGCGTGATGCGCGCTGTGTCTGCAGCAGCGGCGCGTGAGACCGTGACGCGTGGCATCCGCCAGGTCCTCTCGCCGGTCATCAATATTGCCGACGATGTGCGGTGGGGGAGGGTGGAGGAGACGTTCGGCGAAGATCCCTATCTGTCGGCCGAGATGGGCCGCGCATTCATCGAGACCTTCGAGCGGGCCGGCATCATCACCACACCCAAACACTTTGTGGCCAACGTAGGTGAGGGTGGCCGCGACAGCTATCCCATCGACCACAGCGAGCGTCTGCTCACCGAACGGTACCTGCCGCCATTTGAAGTGGCGGTGAAGGAGGCCGGAGCCCGTTCCGTGATGACGGCGTACAACTCGGTGGACGGGTCACCAGCCACGCAGAATCCCCGGCTGATGAACGGCATCCTGAAAGGTGAGTGGGGCTTCCGTGGGTTCGTCATCTCGGACGCCGCGGCCACGGGCGGCGCCACCGTCCTTCACATGACCGAGCCCAATACGCCGACGGCCACCAAGGACGCATTTGAGGCCGGCCTCGATGTGGTCTTCCAGTCGTCCTACGGGCAGCAGCGGCCGTACCTGGATGCCTTTCAGCGAGGCCTCATCGCCGAGGACGTCATCAACGCAGCCGTCACGCGCGTGCTTCGAGCGAAGTTCGAGCTGGGCTTGTTCGAGCGCCCCTATGTTGATGTGGAAGAAGCTGCGCGCGCCAATGGATCGGATGAGCATCGCGCGGTCGCGCTTGATGCCGCGCTCAAGTCCATGGTGCTGTTGCGGAACGAGGCCAGGACGCTGCCATTGCTGGCAGGCGCGTTGTACGGCGAGCTCTCCGTCGCCGTCATCGGCACCGATGCTGTGGAGCGCCGCCTCGGCGGCTACAGCGGGCCTGGAGTGGCGCCCGTATCGATTCTCGACGGTATTCGACGGCAGGTTGGTCCGGACGTCGCCGTGCGGCACCTTGATGGACCAGGTCGCGTGGTCCGCGACCTCGTCGTTGTGCCCGAAGGTCACTTCAGCGTGACGCGTGACGGCAAGACACAACCGGGGCTTGCGGCGGAATATTGGGACAACAACGCGTTTGTCGGCGCCCCCCGGCTGACACGCACCGACCCGCGCGTGGACTTCCGATGGACGCTGAGTTCGCCCGGCCGGGGGATTCCGTTCGACTGGTACTCCGCGCGCTGGAACAGCACGCTGACCATCCCCGCAGGTGGCGTCAAGCGCCTCGTCGTTGAAGGCAACGACGGGTACCGCCTGTACTTGGACGACAAGCTGGTCATCGACAACTGGCGCAAACAATCGTACAGCACGCGCGTCGCCGAGGTGGCGCTCGCGCCGGGTTCCTCACACGCGCTGCGCCTTGAGTACTTCGAAAGCACGGGCATCGCCCGGCTCAAGCTGCTCTGGGACGCAGGCGCCGACGCGGATGCAGGCGCTCGCATCGCCGAGGCGGTGGCCTTGGCCAAAGAGAGCTCGGCGGCGATTCTCGTCATGGGCATCGAGGAGGGCGAATTTCGGGATCGCGCCTTCCTCAAGCTCCCCGGACGCCAGGAGGAATTGATTCGCGCTGTTGCCGCTACCGGCCGCCCAACCGTCGTCGTCATCGTGGGCGGTAGTGCAGTGACGATGGGGCCGTGGCTGGAGGAGGTGGGGGCGGTGGTGCAGGCCTGGTATCCGGGGGAAGCCGGTGACGCGGTGGCGCGGGTGTTGTTCGGGAGCTACAACCCGGGCGGTCGGTTGCCGATTACGTTCCCCAGGTCGGAAGGGCAGTTGCCGTTGTCTTACAACCACAAGCCCACCGGGCGCGGTGACGATTATCTCGACCTGACAGGCATGCCGCTGTTTCCGTTTGGCTTCGGACTCAGCTACACGAGCTTCGATTACTCGAACCTGCGAATCACACCCGACTCGATGACGGCGTCAGGCACCGCGACCGTGCGGTGCACCGTGCGAAACACCGGATCCATGGCCGGTGACGAGGTGGTGCAGATGTACGTGCGTGATGTGCTGGGATCGGTGGCCCGGCCGGTCATGGAGCTGAAGGGCTTCGAGCGTGTTCACCTGAAGCCCGGCGAGTCACGCGAGGTGAGTTTCACCATCGAGCCCAGGCATCTGCGGATGCTCGATGTTGGCCGCCGCTGGGTGGTGGAGCCGGGCGAGTTTCGGGTCATGGTGGGCGCGTCCTCGAAGGACATCCGCCTGCGCGGGTTGCTGACCGTGAAATGAGCTCGGAGGCGTGAAAAAAGACGTCGGGTGTCTTTTTCGAGGATACTCGGCGAAAAAGCCACCCGACGTCTTTTTTTTCACCTCACCCTGAACATCGCGTCGTCGATCGGGGTGTTGAACGTCACCTTGATGATCTTCAGTTCCGCCTGTACGGCGCCGCCCTGAGAGATCTTGACGGCGTGCGGCACCATGATGCCGTCGATCGCCTTGTAGTCGGAGAGGTCCGTCTCACTGGCGTTGGCGCCTTCGCTGGTGATCCGGAGTTCCACGAACGTGTCGGGGTCGAGGTAGACGTGCTGCGTCGGCAGATCTTTGCGCGACACCTTGAGGTGGTGCGCCTGTTTGCCGGCCACGGTGGTTGCGGGCAGCAGTTCCACCATGAAGCCCTTGGCTTTGTAGTCGATCAGCGCGCCGTCGAAGTCAGACTGCGCCCTGGCCGTGGCGCTTTCCGCGCCCGGCATTTCCTGCGGGGCATCGCTGCCAGTCATGGGATTGATCATCCAGGCCTTGGCCCCGTCGAAGAGGTTCACGATCTTCACGGCCGGCTGACCCGGGAGCTCGATCGTCAGTTCCTGGCGCGACAGGTTCGGCCGCTTGGCATAGGCCGTCATCGACAGTTCGAAGCCTTGCGCCAGCGCCACGCCTGTCATGGTCTGGCTCTGGATGGTCTTCCACTTCTCGGCGCCGCCTTTGGTCGCCAGGTGTTTCGCGACGATCTCGTCTACCGTCAGGGCCGCCGCGGGCGCCTGCGCCCCCGCTCCCTGCACCAATGCCACCATCAATGTCAGGGTCGAGAGCGCAATAACTGTCCGTTTCCGCATGCCAAATCCTCCATAGGCATCTTACGATCAAGGCATTACTATTTCCGCATGAAGAATATCTTTCGGGCAAGTGGAGCGGGCGCTGCTGTCTTCGCGCTGACGTTGGTCACCAGTGCCCAGCAGGGGGCGCGGCCAGGCGCGGACTGGCCCTCTTTTCGAGGCATCAATGGCGCGGGCGTGGCCGAGGGCCAGGCGACGCCGACGACGTGGGACGTGCCGCAGGGCAAGCTGCTGCGATGGAAGACTCCCATTTCCGGACTCGGGCATTCGAGCCCGGTCATCTGGGGCAATCAGTTGTGCGTGACCACCGCCAAGTCTGGCAAGGCCGACGCCGGCCTGCGCCTGGGCCTGTATGGCGACATTGCCTCGGTGACCGATGACACCTCGCACGCCTGGCTGCTGACGTGTATGGAGAAGAACACCGGCAAGGTGCTGTTCGAAGTGAAGATGCACGAGGGCGTGCCGAAGATCAAACGGCACACCAAGTCCACACATGCGAACTCGACCCTCGCCACCGACGGCACACACATCGTGGCGATGCTTGGGTCTGAAGGCCTGTTTGCGTTCGACATGAAGGGCAAACAGTTGTGGAAGGTGGACCTGGGCGTGCTCGACTCGGGCTACTACGTGGTGCCGGCCGCGCAGTGGGAGTTCGGGAGCTCGCCGGTCATCCACGACGGGAAGGTGATTCTGCAGGTGGACGTGCAGAAGGAGTCGTTCCTCGGGGCGTTTGACGTGAAGACCGGCAAGGAGTTGTGGCGTACGAATCGGCAGGATGTGCCGACGTGGAGCACGCCGGCCGTGCATGTGGTGAGTGGCCGCCCGCAGGTGCTGGTGAATGGCTGGCGGCACATGGGTGCCTATGACTTCGCAACGGGTGAAGAGATCTGGCGGCTCAAGAGTGTGGGTGGCGACATTCCCGTGCCCACGCCAGTGGTGGGCCACGGCATGGTGTATCTGACGAGCGCGCATGGACCCGGCCAGCCCGTGTTTGCCGTTCGCGAGACCGCAAAGGGTGACGTGACGCTTGCGCCTGACACGACGAGCAACGCGCACATCGCGTGGAGTTATCCGCGCGACGGCTCGTACATGATGTCGCCCGTGTTGTATCGAGGCTTGTTGTACGTCTCGAAGAACAACGGCGTGTTTGCCGTATTCGATGCGGTGACCGGCGAGAAGGTGTACCAGCAGCGGCTCGGTGATGGCACCACGGGCTTCACGGCATCCCTTGTGGCCGCCGACGGCAAGGTGTACTTCACGAGCGAAGACGGCGATGTGTTTGTGGTGAAGGCCGGCCGCGAGTTCGAGCTGCTGGCGAAGAACCCGCTGGGCGACTTTGCGATGGCGACGCCTGCGATTTCGGACGGGACGCTGTACTTCCGCACGGGCAGCGCGGTGATTGCGGTCAAGTAGGGTCCAGAGTCCAGGGTCCAGAGTCCAGAGTCCTGGGGTCCAGAGTCCTGGAGTCTTGGGGTCCGGTCGTACGTAGCGCGCGCTGGGGCTCAAGCGCGCGGCTCTGGTGACGGGATCTGCGTACCTCCTGGCGCTGGGGTGTACGCAGTTTCTGCAACATCGCGAGCCTTGCTCCCGATTTAGCCCAGAAATCCCGCTGGCCTGATTCCTGAATGGTCACCCTCCTATTGGAGGGTGAACAAATGGGACATGTACTGAGACGTGTAGGCACGGGACTTTGGGCGGTGTTGGCGGTGGTTGTGGTGGCGGGTGTGGCGCTGGCGGGTTGGGCTCGGCTCGACGCCCAGGACCCGGTGGTGAAGGGGCAGCTGATGACATTTGTCCGCTTTGTCCCGCTGCAGGAAAGCCGCGGCGTGCTGGTGGTGGACGTTCGTGACATCGACAGCTTCGATCGTGGTCACATTCCCGGAAGCATTCATGTGCCCCTGCGCGAAGTGGACGTGCGAGTCACCGAGATCAGGCGCGCGGCGAGGGGGCGACTCGTGGTGACCTACTGCTCATGTCCTTCAGAAGCCACCAGCCTGGCTGCCGCTCGGGTGCTGACCGATGCCGGCGTGAGCGCAAGTGCGCTGGTAGGGGGGTTCCCTCGGTGGGTGGAGTTCGGTGGCGCAGTCGAACGGCGGTAGGCGTTTCAGCGGCCGATCTGCAGTTCCGCTTCGGCCTTCAGGAACGCCTGATATTCCGTTTCGGACTCCACCGTGATGACCCCGCGCATGCGGAAGTGGCCCAAGCCGCAGAGCTGCGAGCACGCAATGTCGAACTGACCCGCCATTGTCGGTGTGAACCACACGGGCGAGAGCAAACCCGGCGTGGCGTCCTGTTTCACGCGCATCGCTGGCACGCCGAAGCTGTGGATCATGTCTTTGCTCGAGAGCTGAATGACCACCGGGCGGTTGATCGGGAGGTGCAGGTCGTCGAGCGTCAACAGGTCGTCGGCGCCGTGCGCCGACGACCTGTCGAGGCCCACCGGGTTGGTCGTCGAGACCAGGCTGAGCCTGGTCTCGCCGAACCGACCGTCGGCGCCTGGATAGTGGATGTTCCAGGCGAATTGCTCCGCCACCACGCGCACCACGACCGCCGACGGGTCGGCGGTCGCGGGCGCCGTCGTCTGCCGGTACCAAATCGGCAGGGCGATCACCACGAGCAGCACGCCCTCGGCGACCACCACGCCGATTTCCGTCCACAGCGCCGGTCGGCGGGGGGGGCCTTCCGCGAGGGGCGCCGGCTGGCGCCCCTCGCGGAATCGCACCAGCATCCAGACGAAGTACACGCCCCACCCCACAAATAGCACCAGCATCAGCCAGTGCACGAGCGTGAGCACCAGGTCGATGTCTGCGGCGTGCGCTGAGGCCTGCGGGGGCAGCCACCGATCAATCACGGCTGATCCTCCCCGTTCGGCTCACCGTCGCGCCTGGCGAACAAGACGATGAACCGCGCGAAGGCACCGAGGACCACAGTGGTGACCCCCATGAGCACGAGCACCGCCACCTGTGCGCCATCGGTCGTGGCATTTTCTTCCACCTGAAAGCAGACCGGACAGGCGAGCGCCGTCCCGGTGGCACCCAAAATCCCCGCCAAAACCATGCCAACCAAAAAGACGTCGGGTGTCTTTTTCGATCGAAGAGAGGTCGTCGAGGGAATAGTCGAGAAAAAAGACGTCGGGTGTCTTTTTCGGGGAAAAAGACACCCGACGTCTTTTTGGTTGGCATGGTTTTGGCGGGTCATAGAAGGTACAGCCCCGCGAATATGATTAGCCACACGAGGTCAACGAATACCCAGTAGCGGCCCAGCGCCGTGAGTCGGCCGGCAGTCATTGCGGCACCCACTGACTTGGCGCCCGCCATCACCCAGAGGTTCCCGACCAAGCCTCCAATCACGTGCGCGGCATGGACGCCGGTCAGCGTGTAGTACATCGCCATGAACGTGCTCGTGGCCGGCACGAGCCCGGCCTGCACTTCCGCACGGTACTCGAGGCCCTTGATCACAAGGAACAGCACCGCGAGCGCGGAGGCGATCAACAGCTTTCCTGACGCCGCGTCCGGCCGGGTCCGGCTCGCCCGCCACGCCACGGCGGTCAACAGCATCAACACCGCCGTGTTCGTCAGCCCAAGCGGGATGTTGAGCAAAGTGCCCGCCGCCGGCCAGGCTGGCGCCGCCACGCGCAACAACGCGTACGACGAAAACAGCGCGCCGAACAACATCACCTCGGACGCGATGAACAACCAGAACCCCATCGCTCCACTGCTGACGCCGGTGTCAAACCGAGCAAGATAGGGGGACGGGTGTCGATCTGTGGAAAACTCCGGGGGATCCACGGAGGGGGACGGGTGTCCAGTTGTTGAAAACGCCAAAGCTCGCGCTTTCGACTGATCGCTTGGCGTTTCCAACAGCTGGACACCCGTCCCCATGCCCGGAGTTTTCCACAGCTCGACACCCGTCCCCGTCCCCCACTCGAGCGTTGTCGCCTGCCAGGGATTCGCAGGCGCGGTCTTCGCCTTTCGCAGCGTCAGCACCAAGTTGAGGATGAAGAAGAGCTGCACCACGCCTAGCGCCGCCGCTGCCCACGCCTGGAGCTCGTAGCTGAACTCGAATCCCGCGCTGTGGCTATACGTCCGGCCACCATCAAACAGCCGCCGATTGAGCCCCGCCAGCCCCTGCGCAAACATCGGCATGAAAATGACGTTCATCGTCACAAGCGATCCCCAGAAGTGCCACCGGCCCAGGCGCTCGTTGAGCATCCGGCCCGTGACCCTCGGGAACCAGTGGTAGATCCCGGCAAACAACGCGAACAGCGTCCCCGGCGCCACAAGGTAATGGAAGTGGCCGATGACGTAGTACGTGTCATGCAACGGAATGTCCGATGCGGCCAGTCCCAGGGGAAGTCCCGTCAGCCCGCCGATGGCAAACATCGGCAGGAACGCGAGCGCGAATAACGCCGGCACCGTGAACCGAATCGATCCTCCATGCAGCGACAGCACCAGCGACGACAGGATGACCACCGACGGCACCGAAATGATCATCGTCGTCACCTGAAAGAAGCCGCTCATCGTGGGACCCATGCCCGTCAGGAACATGTGATGTGCCCACACCAGGAACGACATCGACCCCATGAACAGCGAGGCGAACACCCTGCTGCGGTAACCCCACAGTGGCTTGCGCGTGCTCGTGGCGATGACTTCACCGACGATGCCAAACGCCGGCAGCACCAGAACGTAGACCTCGGGATGTGCGAGAAACCAGAACAGGTGCTGCCAGAGGATCGGGCTGCCGCCCCCGCTGACTTCCACGATGCGTCCCGACACCACCAGCCCGCTGGGCAGGAAGAAACTGGTGCCCGCCAGCCGGTCCATCAGTTGAAGCACAGCCGCAGCCTGCAGCGGCGGAAACGCCAGCAGCAGCAGGAACGCCGTGACCAACTGCGACCAGATAAAAAACGGCAGCTTCATCATCCTCATCCCCGGCGCCCGCAACTGCAGGATGGTGACGATGATGTTGATGGCGCCGAAGAGAGACGAGACGATCAGGAGGAACATGCCGACAAGCCAGGCGGTTTGCCCGGACGTGGCGAAGATCGAGAGAGGCGGATAGGCTGTCCAGCCCGAGTTGGCGGCTCCGCCCGGCATGAAGAAGCTGCCGAGCATCACGAGGCCTGCGACCAGGTAGAGCCAGTAACTCCACATATTCAGGCGCGGAAACGCCATGTCCGGTGCGCCGATCATGAGCGGCACCAGGTAGTTCCCGAACCCGCCCACCGCCAGCGGCACCACCGCCAGAAACACCATGATCGTGCCGTGCATGGCCCCAAGCTGGTTGTAGAACTCGGGCAGCATCAGGTTGGCCTCGGGCCAAGCCAACTGCCAGCGGACAAAAACAATCAGCAGGAATCCTCCCAGGAGGAAGCCCAGGCTCGTCAGGGCGTATTGCACGCCAACGACCTTGTGATCGGTGGAAAAGATGCGCATTGGCCGCGGTGATTCTATACTGCTGGCCATGAGTCCAGCCCCGTCGGAACGCCCGGGCACCCATCCAGGCGAATCGGACCTGTCGTCCACCTACGCTCTGGTCCTCGTCGTCGAGGTCATCGTGATCCTGGGCCTCTACTGGCTCGGACGTCAGTTCGGATAGGCCCATGCATTGGATTGACTGGACCATCGTCGCTGTTTATCTCTTCTGGATCGTCTGGACGGGTCTTCGGATGAGCCGGAAGACCGAGGAACTGGAGGGCTACTTTCTCGCGAACCGTTCCCTGCCGTGGTGGGCAGTAGGTCTCTCGGTGATGGCCACGCAGTTATCGGCCATCACGCTGGTCGGCACAACAGGGCAGGGCTACAACGCGGGCTTGAGTTTCATTCAGTTCTACTTCGGGCTGCCGCTCGCGATGATCATCCTGTCGCTGACAGTGGTGCCCTTCTTTCGCCGGGCCAAGATCTATACCGCGTACGAATACCTGGAACGTCGCTTCGACAGCAAGACCCGGTTGTTCACGTCGCTGCTGTTTCTGTTCTCACGCGCGATGGCTACAGGTGTGGTCATTGCGGCGCCGTCAGTGATCCTGTCTGTGATTTTCGGCTGGAACCTGACACTGACGATTCTCGCGTTTGGCATTCCGACCATCTTCTACACGATGAAAGGCGGTGTGCAGGCCGTCACCTGGGCCGACGTGAAGCAGATGGTGGTCATCGTCGGCGGTCTCAGCGCTGCCGCTGTCGCGCTCATCATGGGATTGCCGGACGACGTGACGGTTGGCGCAGCCCTCCACACCGCGGGCGCCGTCGGCAAGATGCAGGCGCTGGATTTCACATTCGACACCTCCACCACGTACACCTTCTGGTCGGGCCTCATCGGCGGCCTCTTCCTCTCCATGTCGTACTTCGGGTGCGACCAGAGCCAGGTGCAGCGATATTTGACGGCGAAGTCGGTCGATGAGGCGCGCGGCTCGCTCCTGATGAGCGCCTTCTGGAAGATCCCTCTCCAGGTGCTCGTCCTGATGGTCGGCGTCCTGATGTTCGTGTTTTTCCTGTTCAATCAGGGACCAATCCTCTTCAAGAACACCTATCTTCCAGCCGTCCAGTCGAGCCCGCGTGCGGCCGAATACGCCGGCCTCGACCGTGAGTACGCGGAGGCGTTCGAGAGCCGAAAGCTCGCCGCCAGGGCCATGGCCGCCTCACAAGCCGACGGAACATCTGCTGATGCTGCGGCGTTCGCGCGCAGCGAGTTTGTCCGGAACGACACGGCCGTCCGCGCGGTGCGCGCGAAGGCGACGGCACTTGTGAAGGACGTCACGGGTGACCGTGACTACAACGACACGAACTACGTCTTTCCAACCTTTGTCACCGAACACCTGCCGGTGGGTCTGGTGGGCTTGATCATTGCTGCGATTTTCGCTGCGGCCATGTCCACGATTGCGGCCGAACTCAATTCGCTCGCCACCTCCTCTGTCATCGATATCTATCGCCGCCATCTGAAGCCCGTCGCCGAGGATGCGCATTACGTGATGGTGTCGAAGTTCGCCACGCTCTTTTGGGGATTGTTTGCCTGCGTCGTGGCGACGTTCGCGGCAGAAATGGGATCCCTGATTGAGGCGGTCAATGTGCTCGGGTCGTATTTCTACGGTTCGATTCTTGGCGTCTTCATCCTTGCGCTCGGTGTGAAGCGTGCGAATGGTCATGGCGCGTTTGTTGGACTGATTGCCGGCATGTCGGCCGTCTGGTGGGTGGACCAGAACACCGCCACGGTCTATCTCTGGTTAAACGTGGTCGGCGCGGTGGTCGTGACCGTGGTCGGTACGATTGTGTCGATGCTGACCGGCGGATCAAAGTCGGGTCCTGATGGCGCTGCGGCCGCTGCACGCGCCGCGTAGGCACTCCAATGCGCGCTCGGCTGCTGTTCGCAACTCTCGTCTCGGCCGTCGCGTGTGCAGCCGCCGTGTCGGCCCAGCGCGACACCTTCGAGCTGGTGGTCGTCAACGCGCGTATCGTTGACGGCACAGGCGCGCCGGCTCGCGTCGGCAGCCTGGGGATTCGCAATGGCCTGATCGCGCGTATAGGTGGTGTGACTGCGGCGCAGGGCACGCGTGTCATTGATGCGCGCGGCGAGGTGGTGGCACCAGGGTTCGTAGACGTCCACACGCACGCGGATGACCTGGCAGAGCGGCCCGATGCCGCCAACTTCATCCGCATGGGCGTGACCACGATTGTGGCGGGCAACTGCGGGTCCTCCGCGCTCGAACTCGGCGAGGCCTTCCAGGCCATCACCGATGCAGGCCCGGCCGTGAACTACGCCACTCTGATTGGACACAACACCGTCCGGTCGGCGGTCATGGGCCGGGCGCAGCGGGCGCCCACCGTGGTCGAAATGCAGCGGATGAAGTCACTGGTGTTCAAGGCCATGACCGAAGGGGCCGTGGGGTTCTCCACCGGCCTGCAGTACATTCCGGGCACATATTCCACCGCGCACGAAATCATCGAACTCGCGCGCGTGGCGTCCAACGAGGGCGGTCTCTACGCCACACACATGCGGAACGAGGGCACGGACCTGCTTGCGGCAGTGGCGGAGTCCATTCAGGTGGGATCGATGCTGCGGATGCCGGTGCAGATTTCGCACCTCAAGGTCGATAGTCCCAGCCGGTGGGGCTCAAGCGCGGCCGCGCTGACGCTCATCGATGACGCCCGCAAGCGGGGCGTCGATGTGGAAGCTGATCAGTATGCGTACACGGCCGGGTCATCCTCGCTGTCGATTCGATTTCCGTCGTGGGCGCTCGAGGGCACAGGCGCCGAGGTGGGCGCGCGCTTGAACAACCCTGACACCTGGGCGCGAATCAAACGCGAGATGGCGCAGCTTCTGGCCGACCGCGGCTTCACCGACTTGTCGTGGGCGACTGTGGCGACGTATCGCGCGAACGAGGCCTACAACGGCTTGACGATGAAGGCCGTTGCACAGGCGATGTTCGGTCGCGATGGCGCTGAGGATCAGCTCGAGGCGGCTCGCACGGTCATGCTCAACGGCGGCGCGTCGATGGTCTATCACTTCATGACCGAAGACGATGTGGAGCGCATCATGCGGCATCCGATGGTGGGAATTGCGTCGGACGCCGGCGTGGTGCCGTTTGGCAGCGGCGTGCCGCATCCCCGCGGGCTGGGGAACACGGTGCGCGTGCTCGCGCGGTATGTGCGCGAGCGCAAGGTCATCTCGCTCGAAGAGGCAGTGCGCAAGATGACGTCAATGCCGGCTCGCCAGTTCGGGCTGACCGGCCGCGGCGAAATTCGAGTGGGTGCGGCGGCCGACCTGGTGATTTTTGACCCGGCCCGCGTGGCCGACACCGCCACGTTCGCGGCACCGCATGCATACCCGGTGGGCATCTCTCACGTCATCGTCAATGGCGTGTCCGCAGTGGCCGAAGGGCGGCCCGTGGGCGCAAGAGCCGGGCAGGTGGTACGCCGATCGCGCAAGCCGGCGCTTGTGCCGTAGCTCGGCCTGGCGCTGGAAAACGTAGCTCGGCCTGGTCCTCAAGGCCGAGGCTTTAAGCCTCTTGACAATAATCCTCACAACGAATAATATCTCTTCAGTCACATGACGACCCGCACCAAGACCCGCCAGCACACCGACGCCTACCTGGCCATTGTCCGGGCGGCCGGGGAGTTGCAGCGTGGGGCAGTGGAGTTGCTCAGGGAGCACGACCTGTCGCCGGCGCAGTACAACGTCCTGCGGATCCTGCGCGGGGCCGGGCCGGCGGGCGCCACGTGCAGCGACGTGGCCGGCAGCCTGATCCAGCACGACCCGGATGTAACACGGCTGCTGGACCGGCTCGACGCGCGCGGGTTGATCGAACGTGGCCGCGACGCGAAGGACCGCCGCGTCGTGCGGACAAAGATCACGAAGGCCGGCACGGCGCTGCTGGCCGAGCTGGATGCGCCGGTGGCGGCACTCCATGCTCGCCAGTTCGGTCACGTCAGCGAGAAGCGCCTTGACGAATTGGTGGCCCTGCTTGACGAAGCGCGCGCCGGGCGATCGTGAAAGAATTTTTTTTGGCCCGAATATTCGTTATCACGACAATCCTCATTACGACAGTTAACCTTTAAGGAGTGCGTCATGTTTAGTTCCGTTTCTTCCCCGTCCGTTGATCGCGGTTTGTTGCTCATTCGCGTGGCTCTCGGCCTGGTGTTCTTCATGCACGGCTGGCAGAAGCTCTTTGTGTTTGGTGTGGCCGGCACCGCCGGATTCATGGCGTCGCTGGGCCTGCCGTTTCCCACCGTCAACGCGGTGGCGATCACCGCTGTCGAACTCGTTGGTGGCCTGCTGCTCGCAGCCGGTGCCGGCACGCGGATCGTTGGTGCGCTGCTGTCGTTCTCGATGCTGGTCGCCGTCATCACGGCCCACGCCGCCAACGGATTTTTCCTGCCGAGCGGCTATGAATACGCGATGACCCTGAGCCTCGTGAGCCTCGCCGTGGTCCTCACCGGAGCCGGGAAGTACTCGGTGGACGCTCGCATCTTCGGCCGCACGCCCGTCCTGGCTCCCGCGACGACCTACCGCAAGGCCGCGTAACATGGGAACGGCAGAACACCCAATGACACCACTCAACTTCCTCGTGATCCTCGGCAGCGTTCGTCGCGGCCGTATGAGCGAACGCGTCGCCACGTTCGTCATGGCGCGTCTGGCCGCCACCGAGGGGGTGACGGCCGAACTGATCGACCTGCGCGACCTCGACCTGCCAATCATGGAGGAGCGCCTCGGCCGCATCGAACCCACCCCCGCGCACGTCGCCGAACTCGGCGCGAAGATCGAACAGGCCGACGGCCTGATCATCGTCTCGCCGGAGTACAACCACGGCTATCCCGGCGTCCTCAAAAACGCGCTGGACTATTTCTATGCGCAGTACACACGGACGCCCGTGGCACTGGTCACGGTCTCCAACGGCGGTCACGGCGGCGTGAACTGCTGGGCGCAACTCGTCACCGTCTTCGTCCAACTGGGCGCGATCGTCCTGCCGAAGTCCGTCGCCGTGTCCAACGTGGAGAAGTCGTTCGCCGAAGACGGCACCCCCCTCGAGCCGTCCTACATCAAGCGCACCGACGGCATGATCGCCGAACTCGCGTGGCTCGCGTCAAAGCTGAGAGCATAATGTGCCATGACGCCTTATGCCTCCTATGTGACCGGTCAGGATCCGCTGGACGTTCTTCGCTCGACCCTTGACGGTTATCGCGACGTGTTCGCGCGCAACGGTGCCGCCGAATGGGGCACGCCATGGGCGCCGGGCAAATGGACAGCCCATCAAGTGATGGTCCACGTCACGCAATGGGAGTTGATCTTCAGCACGCGCATCCGCGCCGCGCTCGCTGCGCCTGGCTACGTCGTCCAGCCGATGGAGCAAGACGACCTCCTGAACGTCGAGGCGCCGGCGGTGGACGCTCACACGGCGGCGTCGGCCTTCGAAGCCGTGCGCAGAATGAACATCGCCCTCATCGGCGCCCTGACGCCGGCTCAGCGCGCTACGAAGATCACCCACCCCGAACGTGGCGTCATCGACATCGAAGATTTGATCGTCACGCTCGCGGGCCACGCCGCGCACCATCTGGGTCAACTGCGGCCGCACTGAGCGATGGCGGGATTTCGGCACTGCGGCGTGGCGGCGATGTTTGTTGTCGCCACGATAATGGGCCCGCTCGCCAGCGGACCAGCGCCTTCTGACGTTCTCCAGATTCAGTGGCGGTCAGGCACGGTGGAGAGAACCCTCGCCAGCGTCTGGTATCGGGGCAAGCCGGCCGGGGTGCCGCGACAGGTGGATATTGACGCCATCGCGGCCGCCGGGTTCTCGGCCGTCACGTGGCCCATGCTGCACGTCAGCGGCGCGATGGAGCTGCGGCGCATGGCGGAGCTCGCGGGCCTGCACGTCGTGATTCGCACCGAGCCGGTTCCACTCACGATCGCGTCTGCACAAACGCCCGATACCCACGTGGACATCCTGGTGCCGCAGACGCCGGTGCCTTTATATCCGGCGCTGATGTGGCGCGCGGTGGCCCACGGAGCCAGAGTGATTTCGTTTGACGCCGGTGCGGCGGAAGGGAACGCGTTGCTGGACCAATCAGGTCGTCCTGCCGCGTGGGTTGAACCCGTGTCGGCCGTGGCGCGCCAGTTGGTGCGCAACGCCACCATGGTCGACCTGCTCACCGCAGGGCCCGCTGTGCGTGTTGAGCCTCAGGCGGCGGGCCTGGACGTCACGCTGCTGGACGCCCGCCGCTCCTGGGTGCTCATTGCCACCAACGTGTCACCGGCAGGCACACCACCGATCAACACGTATGCCTTCCTCCCACGCCCCGTGCCACCAGCCGAGTGGCTGAACCTCTTCGACGGCTCCACCATCTCGATGCTGCGACGGCCCACCGACATCCGCTGGCACGTCGTCCTCGGCCCCGGCGACGTGCGGGTGTACGTGATCGGGAAGATCGAGGGATAAAAAAAGACGTCGGGTGTCTTTTTCCCAGGGTGTCCTCGAAAAAGACACCCGACGTCTTTTTTCTCTACTTCGCTTCCGCCATCTCGTCGAACACGATGCCCAGTGTTCGCGCGGTGTGGGCGCCGAAGGCCTCAAAGCCCGCAAGCGTCGGCGTCGTGGCCGTGAACTGCTCTTTGTTCTGACCCGCCTTGATCGCCGCGCGCGTGTGATTGAGCAGCGCGGTGAGGTAATCGCGGAAGACCATCAGGTCCGCCCGCGTGCCCGTGACCGGGAGGTTGGTGCCACCATGGCCGAAGATGTACGTGGTGTCGTTCGCATGGTCTGCCGCGGCCTTTTCGAGTACGGTCACCCAGTTGGCCACAATGGCGCCGTTGACGCGGTCGATCACCGGGATGCGCCGGTTGAACATCAGGTCGCCCATGTGCGCCACATTGGCGCGCTCGAAGGTAATCACGGCATCGCCGCCGGTGTGCGCGCGGCCGTAGTACTTCGCCCGCACCCACTCGTCGCCCACCTGTTCTCGCCAGACATCGGCAAACGTGGTGTCGGGTGAGAGCTGCTCAGCGGCGTTGGGCGCGGCAGCCGCCTGCTTGATCAGGTTCGCCGCGAATTCGTGCGCCACCACTTTCTTCGCCACGCCCTTGAAGGCAATGTTGCCGGCGCTGTGATCACCGTGATGGTGCGTATTAATCAGACGGTCCACTGGGCGGTTCTTCGACCGCTCGTTGAGGCCCTCGACACACAGCTTGGCGGAGTCGGGGAACTGGCTATCCACCACCACCACACCACCTGCGTTGATCAGGTAGCCGATGGTGCCGCCCCGTCCCGTGAAGAACCCGACACCTCTCCGAATCTCAGTGAAAACCGGTGTGACGACGGGCGCCTGCTGCTGCCAGGCCTTGGCCAGCGCCGGACGGCCAAGCGCTCCTGCACCAAGAGCCACCGCGGACGTAGCAAGAAAGTCTCGACGTGAAATTGCCATAGCCAAATGCTCCCTAAGAAAGAGTGTCCTTCAATTCCTTCACGCCTCGTGTGAACTAGTTCGGCGTCTTCTTGACGTATTTGTCGAGCCAGTTCAGCGTCTCGGCCATCACGTGCATGTTGGACTCGCGTGCCGAGTAGCCGTGTGACTCGTAGGGCAGTGTGACGTAACGCGCCGTGGCGCCGTGACCTTTGAGCGCCATGTAGAACCGCTCGGACTGGATCGGGAACGTGCCCGAGTTGTTGTCCAGTTCGCCGTGGATCAGCAGGATCGGTTCCTTCACCTTGTGCGCGTGCCAGAAGGGCGACATGCGGGCGTACACGTCTGGCGCTTCCCAGAACGTGCGGGTCTCGTTCTGAAACCCGAACGGCGTCAGCGTCCGGTTGTAGGCGCCACTGCGCGCCACACCCGCGGCGAAGATGTCGGAGTGCGCCAGCAGGTTGGCCGTCATGAACGCACCGTAGCTGTGACCGCCCACGCCGATGCGCGCGCGGTCCGCAATGCCGGCGTTCACGGCGTAATCCACCGCCGCCTGTGCGCTCGCCACGAGCTGCTCCACGTACGAGTCATTGGCCGTCTCGCCCGACCCGATAATCGGCATCGTCGCCCCATCGAACACCGCGTAGCCCTGCGTCAGCAGCAACAGGTGCGACGCGCCGCTCACCAGCGTGAAGCGGTTGGGCGACCCGCTGATCTGGCTGGCCGCGTCGGCGTTGGTGAACTCCTGCGGATAGGCCCACACGAACATGGGGAGCCGGACGCCGGGTTTGTAGCTCGGCGGCAGATAGATGGTGCCCGAGAGCGTCACGCCGTCCGCACGTTTGTAGGTCACGAACTGCTTCTGCACATCCGACAGCTGCGGATGTGGATCCTTGAACGCCGTGATGGCCGTCATCGAGCCCGCGGTGCGATCGCGCATCATGTAGTTGGCCGGAATCTGTTTCGTTTCACGGCGCGTGATGACTTTCGTTGCGTTGTCGTCCACGAGCGCCACGATGGACTCGAAGGCCTGATCGTCGCTCTGCCAGAGCCGTTCCTTCTGTCCGGTCTTGAGGTTCAGGCGATCGAGGAACGGCATGTCGCCCTTCGCCGAGGCACCCGTGCCGGTGAGATACACCGAGTCGCCCACCTGCATGACCTTGCCGGTGCCCGGTCGCATGAGAGGGGCGCCCGGGTCGCCATACCGATCTTCCTGCGCCAGTTCCCAGAGTTTGCGTGGCGCGGCGCCGAATCCGGTTTCAAGAAGCCACGTGCGGCGCATGCGGCTGGCGCGGTCCGACTCGTTCACCATCACGGCTCCGCGCTCGGTGAATGACAGCCCGCCGTAGCGCCACTCCGTCTTGAGCAGTTCCGCCGGCTGGCCCGAGAAGGGCGCACCCAGGCTCATCACGCGGTCGCGATGGGGCACCTTGTTGCGGATGTCTCCCTTGTCGAGCGCCTCGGCGTAAAGCAGGGTGGCCGGCTCGAGCGGGTGCCATCGTGCGCCGCGCGGGCCTTGCTGCACCCCATTCGTCGGCACCACGTCGTCCATCGGCACGTCCGCGAGGGCCTTGACGACCGTTCCCTTGCGATCCCACACCTCTACGTCCCGCGGGAAACTGCTGGCGGGGAGCAGGTACGAGTAGGGCCGCTTGATGCGGGTGACGAGCAGATACTGCGCGTTGGTAGAGACCTGCAGGCCGGCGTACACCGCGGGTTTTCCGAAGGGTGTCTTCGTGCCTGCCATGTCCACCCATGCGGGCTGGCTGGTGAAGTAGTAGTCGTAGAGAAGTTCGTCGTGGGATCCGGTGAGCAGGTCCTGATACGTGCGGCCGGCAGCGACCGTGCCCATGTTCTGCTGGATGTTGGGCGTGGTGGGCACGCGAGGCGTGGCGGGCGCCGGGCCACGGCCCGCCGGAATCAGTCCGCACATGAAGCTGGTGGAGTCATCGAGCCATGAGCAACCGCCGCCCAGGCCGTTGACGCCGCCATCAAGCACCGTGCGCACTGCGCCGGTCGCCACATCAGCCACCAGAAGGCGAGTGCCGGTGTCGGTCGAATGCGCGATCGCGATCTTCTTGCCGTCGGGTGAGAAGGATGGGCTGAACGAGCCATTCGCCGGCAGCGTCAGTCTCCGTTCAGCACCAGAGGCGACGTCCTTCAGCGTGATGCCGGTGACGCCGTTCAGCACGTGCGGGCCGTTCGACAGGGGACTGATGCGCGACCCGCCCAGCCGCAGCATGGGCGAGGCCACTTCGGCCAGCGTCGGCATGCTGCGCCGATGTGTGAGCAGCAGCGTGCGCCGGTCGGGCGACACCGCCACGCCCGGCAGCGGTTCGGCGTCCATGATGTCTGCGATGACTTTCGGCGGCATCAGGTAGCCGGCCGGGGCCTGCGATTGGGCGAGAGGCGCGGCGAGGGTCAGGGCAACAAGCGCAAACGCGAACCCGGCACGAAGCAAAAATCTGGACATGGGAAATCCTCCTGGGACCGAAGGCATTCTACCGGACTCCTGCGCCAATGCCAGCGCGGCATGGACACGAGGCGTGGAGGTCTGAAGGAACCCAGGATTCCAGGATCTCAGGAATTCGCGATTTGGGCACCGTGAGACAATTCGGCACTCATGCCGGTCGCCACTGACCTCCCGCCCGCACAAGGCGACATCGTCCGCGTCCGCTCGCGGCGATATCTGGTCGAAGAGGTGACCCTGCCGATCGAGCCTGGCGACGACCACCTGATTCGCCTCTCGTGCCTGGAAGACGACGCCGAGGGGGAAGAACTGCAGGTGTTGTGGCAGAGCGAGGTCGATGCGGAGCGCATGGCCGAGGCCGACTGGTCGAAGCTCTCAAAAGGAGACTTCGATTCAACCGCACACTTCGCGGCCTATTACCGAACCCTGCGGTGGAACACCGTCACGTCCACTGACCCGAAGTTGTTTCAAGCTCCGTACCGTGCGGGCATCCGTATCGACGCCTACCAACTCGAGCCGCTGCGCAAGGCGCTCCTCCTGCCGCGCGTGAACCTGTTCATTGCAGACGACGTGGGCCTGGGCAAAACCATTGAAGCCGGCCTCATCGTGCGTGAGTTGCTCATGCGCCAGCGGGTGCGTCGCATTGTGGTCGCGGCGCCGCCGTCGGTGGTGCTGCAGTGGAAGGAAGAACTCGAACAGCGGTTCGGGTTGACGTTCGTGGTTTTCGACCGCGACTACCTGCGACGCATGCGTATGGAGCGTGGCTACGCGGTGAACCCGTGGACGACCCACTCCAGGTTTATCGTCTCGCATCACCTGCTGCGTGATGAGGACTATGCGTCCACGCTGCGGGCCTGGCTCGACAACGACTCCAGCGGCAGCCTGCTGATCCTCGATGAAGCGCACAACGCCGCGCCGGCCAGCGGCACACGATATGCCGTGGATTCGCAGTTCACCAAGTCCATTCGAGAGCTGGCGCCAAAGTTCGAGCATCGGCTGTTCCTGTCGGCGACGCCGCACAACGGTCACTCGAACAGCTTCTCGTCGCTGCTCGAGATTCTGGACCCGCAGCGGTTCTGTCGTGGTGTTCCGGTGGAGTCCGCCAAGCAGCTCGAGCCGGTGATGGTCCGCCGGCTCAAGGACGACCTGCGCAAGATGGTCGGTGGGTTTCCGGAGCGGCACCCGGGTGGAGCCAGGCTGGACCTGGACGACCTGCGTCCACTCCTCAAGCAGCAGGCCGACGAACGAGCCGCGCTGGCCATCGAGCAGCTCGGTGCCCGTGGCGTGCAGGAGTCCGCAGACATGCGGGCCATTCTCGAAGCGCAGCGGACACGTATTGAAAAGACCGCGACTCGTCGAGAGCAAGATCTCCAGCAGCGCGACCTGTTCGAGCAGGACGAGTTCAAGCAGCTTCAGGCCGACAAGCGGTATTGGGACCGTCGCCTTGCCGCACTTGCTGGAGAACTCGACACCGAGCCCGCCAGGATTCGGCAGAGTTACGAGGTCAAGGCCACGCGCTTCGAACCCGTGGGCCTGGTGTATCTCTGGCCCGTGACGGGGTAGCGAGATCGCTTCATGCCACCTTCGTCGACCGCGGCGCTTTGATCACCAGGCGCACCCCGACGCCCAGTCTTGCAAGCATGTCGATCAGCGAGTCGGTGCTGAACAGATCGATGCGCCCGCGCATAAGATCGCTGACGCGAGGCTGTGTGACACGGAGAATTGTCGCTGCGTCTGCCTGCTTCAACCGCCTCGACGCGATCGCGCTCTGAAGCTGAATCAGCAGGTCCGCACGGACAAGGAGGTGCTCGGACTCCTCCTTGGAGAATCCGAGGTCCCGGAAGACGTTCCCGCTAGACGGAGTGACCCTAATCGCGCTTTTCTTTGCCATGCTGTTGCCTCAGCTTTCCCAGTGCTCTGAAACGATCGCGACCGATCACGAGATCCCGCGCCGCCGTCTTCCGCGTTTTCTTCTCGAACGCGTGCAGGACGTAGATGGCCTCCGCACGCGTTGTCACGTAGAACACCCGGTGCGCTCCGCTGACGTGAATCCGAATCTCTTTCACGCCGGGCCCCACGCTCGGCATTGGCTTCCAATCGTCTGGGTCGAGGCGCTGCTGCAAACGGCGCAACTGAAAACCAGCAAGTCGCCGCGCGAGTGCCGGGAAGCCCCGTATGTCTCGGCGGGAGCTCCCAAGCAGAATCAACGGCTTGTCGGACACGGTTCACACTGCGCCAGTATACAAAATCTTGTATAGGCGTCCAACCATGTAGCTGGAGTTGCCAGGGCCTGAGCCATGACGACGGCCGTGGGGGTGCTCCGGTCTGACGTGGACCGTCTGTCGTCAAGCCAGCGCAAGTAGCTCCCGCTATTAGGGCCGTGCGCGCCCGTTCACCGAATGGGCGCAGGCGCGCAACGTCGAAGCAGGCGTCCTCATCCGCAGCCGCCACTTCAACGCACAACTGCGGCAGCAGTTCGAGTCACTGGTGAGGGCGGGGTTGGTTGCGCGGGCGCCGGGGGTGTAGTCAGTATCGAGATCTTCCAGCTGTTGGAAGATATGCAAAAACAGGCCTGCCTCAGTGACTGTCTCGGTGCCTGATCCATTTTGATGTACCACACCGCTTGCCCACGCCAGTCAGACGATGCCATCGTCGTCTGAGGGAGAAGGCCCTCAGTCGCGCATGTTATCCTCGCCCCATGGCGGGCCACCCCATCAACCGACGCCCTGCGGCGACGTACGAGGACCTGCTCGCGGTGCCCGATCACCTGGTGGCCGAGATCCTCGACGGTGATCTGTATACCTCGCCCCGGCCCGCTCCGCGACACGCTGACGCCAGTTCGGGCCTCGGCGGGGCGCTGCGTGGACCGTTCGATCGCGGCCGCGGCGGTCCAGGCGGCTGGCGAATTCTGGATGAGCCCGAACTGCACCTCGGTCGGGATGTGATCGTGCCCGACCTGGCCGGGTGGCGACGGGAGCGTCTGCCACGACTGCCAGACGAGGCCCACTTTGCGATGGCGCCCGACTGGGTGTGTGAGGTGTTGTCGCCATCAACGGCCGCCATCGATCGCGTGAAGAAACTCACGATCTATGCACGGGAATCTGTGAAGCACGCTTGGCTCGTCGACCCCCTCGCTCAGACGCTCGAGGTCTTCCGACTCGACGCGGGTCGATGGACGCTTGTCGGCACCTGGGCCGGCGCCGACACCATCCGCGCCGAACCGTTCGATGCGCTCGACCTGGACCTCACGCTGCTGTGGGACGACCCCACGCCCTGACTTGGTCAGGCCTACCAGCTACCCGGCCGCCGCGCCGAGCCCAGCGGCACGCCCGGTGGCCCAGGCCCAGGCGAAGTTGTAGCCGCCGATGGGGCCGAAGGCGTCGAGCATCTCACCGCACATGAACAGGCCCGGATGCCGGACGCTTTCGAGCGTGCGGGGATGCACGTCCGTCAGGGCCACACCGCCGCCGGTGACCTCGGCCTTCTTGTAGCCTTCGTCACCGCTCCACGGCAGTTCGTACGATGTCAGGGCCTCCACGAGGGCCGTGCGTTCCTGTCGGCGTAACTCCGGGCCGCGCCTGTCCGGCGGCAGGCCCGCCTCAAGGCACAACACCTCGGCAAGGCGCTCGGGCATGTGCCGGGCCACGAGATTCACAATCAGGCCCTGCGTCGCCGCCAGCTCCCGCGACCACGTGTCGGCATCGCGGTCGGTCCACTGCACCCGGAGGACAGCCGCAGGTTGGTGCCCGTGACTCCGCACCGCCACGTGCGACACGTCGAGCACCGATGGGCCGCTATAGCCCCGATGCGTGAACAGGAAACCGCCGCGCGACTCAATCGTGCGGCCCTGCCACTTCGCCCGAACGCGCACGTCGAGCGAAATGCCCGACAGCGAGGCCAGCAGGGGCGTGCTTCCCGTCAGCGGCGTCAGGGCGGCGTAGGTCGGATGGATCTCGTGGCCGAGACGACGCGCGATCGTCAGGCCCGTGCCGTCGCTGCCGGTCAGCGGCACCGAAAGGCCGCCTGTCGCCAGGATGACGCTGGACGCATCGAAGTCGCCGCGCGACGACGTGACGCGCCACGGCACATCCGCTGCGCCGGTCGCTTGAAGACCCGTCACCGACGTCTGCGTCTGCACCTCCACGCCCCGGGTGCGAGCCAGAGCCATCAGGCCATCGCGCACATCACGCGCGCGGTTCGAGGCCGGAAACAACTTTCCGGTCTCGGCCTCGAGCGCGAGTGGAATGCCCACTTCCTGCTCGAAGAAGGCCCGCTGTTCGGTCAGCGGCCACGACCGCAACATCCCGCGGAGCAGCGGGGAAGGCGAGTCGGTCACGAACCGTTCGGGATGGAGAGACGACGGGAGGATGTTGCACCTGCCGCCACCGCTGATCAGGATCTTGCGGCCGCCGTCAGTCGTGCGCTCGAGCAGCAACACATCGCGATTGGTAGACCGGGCAAAGATCGCGGCCACGAGTCCAGCCGCGCCGGCCCCGACAACAACAATCACTTCAGTACGTCATCAACCGTGACGACGCGGACGGGTCCGAGATTGGCGGCGCGAATCGGCGCTTCGATCTTTGAGAGGTCGCCGACGACGATGACGGCGAACTTGTCGGGCTGGACGTACTGGTTGGCCGCGCGCTGGGCGTCAGCCACCGTAACCGCCTGAATGCGGCGCACATACTCATTGAAGAGCGATTCGCTGAGACCGTAAACCACAAGCTCACCGAGCTGCGCGGCCACCGATCCGGTGGTTTCGAATCCCGCAGGGAAGCCCAGCGCCAGGTAGTTCTTCGCGCGGTCGAGTTCTTCGGCCGGAATCGGCTGCCGGATGGCCGTCAGTTCGTTGAAGAACTCGCGCAGTGACTCCACGGTCTTGTCGGTCTGCACGCCAGACGACGCGAAGAAGGGGCCGGCGGTGGAGCGCATGTCAAACGTGGAGCCTGCGCCGTAGGAGTAGCCGTTGCGCTCGCGCAGGTTCTGGTTCAGGCGCGAGGTGAACGACCCGCCCAGCACGGTGTTCATGACCTCGAGCACGTAGTAGTCAGGCGTGCTTCGGGGCACGCCGATCCAGCCGATGCGAATCTGCGACTGCGCGGCGCCGGGTCGATCGATGAGATAGATCTGTTTGGCCGCATGCTGCGTCGCCGCGGGCAGAGCCGGCGCGGCCGGCTTGGCGCCATTCTTCCAGCCGCCGAACGTCTTCTCCAGCTTCGGCAGAATCGTCTCGGGTGTCACATCGCCCACCACTAGCAGATGGGCATTCTGCGGCTGGTAGTACTGCGCGTGAAACGCCCGAATCTCCTGCGCGGTCATCTCGCCGTTCGACACGCTGTTGCCCATGGCCATCGCGCCATACCGATGGCGCGGACCGTACACGAGCCGACCGAACGCGGCGTTTGCCACCACGCCGGCGTTGTCGCGCTGCTGCGTCAGCGA
>JBKJQX010000133.1:0-3034 GCA_046594875.1 Vicinamibacterales bacterium | reverse complement strand
CCGCGGAAGCTGGTCGTCGCGGCGGGGATGAAGTCGTCCCAAGGGATGTCGGTGCGCGAGAGCATCAGCTCATACAGCGCATCGTCGATCGGGCCGTTGGCCAGCACTGTTGATTTCCACGCAAAACTGACCCAGGGTTTCCAACCAAAATTGACCCACCCTCGGTTTGCGTAGTGTAGCTACTCGGTTGTGGATAAGTCGGTCTTGGTTGTCGTTTTCTCTCCTGTCTTGGCGGTAGCGGTTCGCCGTCGCGTGGTGGCAGCTGCCGAACTGGTCTTGAAGCGCCAGGAGTCGTTGCCTGTTTCCACGATGTGGCAGTGGTGGGTCAAGCGGTCGAGCAAGGCGGTGGTCATCTTGGCGTCGCCGAACACGCTGGCCCATTCGGTGAAGCTCAGGTTGGTGGTGATCAACACGCTGGTGCGTTCATAGAGCTTGGAGAGTAGATGGAAGAGCAAGGCCCCACCGGCCTGACTGAAGGGCAAGTAGCCCAGTTCGTCCAGGATGACCAGGTCGGCATAGCCCAGGCGCAAAGCGATCTGACCTGTCCGCCCGGCGGCTTTCTCTTGCTCCAGGGCGTTGACCAGTTCGATCGTTGAGAGGAAGCGCACCCGGCGGTGATGGCGTTGCACTGCCTCGATGCCGATGGCCGTGGCCAGGTGGGTCTTGCCCGATCCCGGTCCGCCGATCAGCACCACGTTCTGTGCGCTGTCCAGGAACTCGCCGCTGTGCAGGCGACGAACCAGGGCTTCGTCGACGCGGCTGTAGGCGAAGTCGAAGCCGACCAGATCCCGGTGCGCCGGGAAGCGCGCCGCCTTCATCTGGTTGGCCTGCGACTTCACTTCCCGCTCGGCGCTCTCGGCGGTCAACAACTCGGCAAACCACTGCTCCGGATCGAGCTCGCGCTGACGGGCCTTGGCCACCAGTTCCGGCCAGGCGGATGCCATGCCGTGCAGCT
The DNA here is from genome assembly GCA_046594875.1 of Vicinamibacterales bacterium. Classification (GTDB taxonomy): domain Bacteria; phylum Acidobacteriota; class Vicinamibacteria; order Vicinamibacterales; family SCN-69-37; genus SYFT01. The sequence continues at coordinate 2,079 of JBKJQX010000133.1, read as the reverse complement.
TCATCTGGCGCAGGCGGGCAATCAGTTCAATGGACATGGCGCACCTCCGCGGCAAACGCCGGACGCAGCGCGTCGTAGCGATCGACATTGGCCTGCGGCTCCTCGGACAGCGTGAGCGCAGTGACCACGCCCTCGATAGGGTTGACCGGTTCGCTGAGCCGCGCCAGCACATTGAGCACGTGCTCGCCGTTGGGCACACCCGATTCCAGCACCAGCTCCACCGCGACCAGCACTGCCTCCAGCCCGTGCACCGGCACTGCCGCCAGCAGCTGGGCCATGACCCGGTCGCCGCCGGGCCGACGCAGCAAGTGGTGCTGCAAGGAACGTAGCGGTGCCGGCATCTGGGCGAACGGCGCGCCGTCGCGCAGCGCGCCCGGCTTGCGTTGCACGATCTGGATGTAATGCTGCCAGTCGTATTTGGTCTGGTAGCGCTCGAAGCAGCGTTCGTGTCGCGCCAGCACCTGCCCCTCGGACACCAGCACCAACTCGGCCGGGTAGACGTGCAGGCTGATGACGCGGTGCGCGACCTCGGCCGGCACGCTGTACCGATTGCGTTGGAAGTGGATCAGCGCGGTAGCCGACACGCGCACGGGTTGTTCGATATAGCCATCGAACGGGGTCGGGTTGGGCATGAACTGCGGCTGCTCGTTCTCCCAGACCTCGGCAATCGTCAGCTCCGGCCAGTCCGGGTGCGCCATGGCGTCCCACGCCGCCCGGCACTCGGTCGCCAGCCAGGCGTTGAGGCTCGCCAGGTCCGGCCAGTGCCGTTGGCCCGCCTCCGTCCACAGCTGCCGGCGCCGGTCCTGCACGTTCTTCTCGACAATCCCCTTCTCCCAGCCCGCGGCGCGATTGCAGAACTCCGGCTCGAACAGGTAGTGCCCGCACATCGCCTGGAAGCGGGCGTTGACCGTACGCTCCTTGCCACGGCCAACGCGATCGACCGCCGTCTTCATGTTGTCGTAGATGCCGCGGCGCGGGACGCCACCGAAGGCGGCAAAGGCGCGGGCGTGCGCATCGAACAGCATCTCGTGACTCTGCATTGGGTAAGCCACTACCAGGAACGCCCGGCTCGCGGCCAGCTTCGCGTGCGCCACCTCCAGGCGCTTGCGCACCCCGCCGATGACGGCGTACTCGCAACTCCAGTCGAACTGGAAGGCCTCGCCAGGCCCGAAGTGCAATGGCACGAACGCCGATCGATGCGGGATGGCGCCGCGGTCAATGTGCCAGCGGCGGACCGACGCGGCGACTCGGCCATAGCCGCCCGGATAGCCCTGGGCCTGCAGGTGCTGGAAGAGCACCCGCGCCGTGCGGCGGTCGCGCTTGGGTCGGTGGCTGTCGGTGCGTAGCCACGCCTCCAGCTGCTCGCGGTACGGGTCCAGAATGCTCGGCGTCACCCGCGCCGGATACACCGGCTCGACCATGTCTTCCTGGCGCAGCCAGCGGCGAAGGGTGTTGCGGGAAAAGCCGCTGCGCTTGGCTATCTCGCGCAGCGACAGCTTGTCGCGGAAATACATCCGCCGGATCTTGGCCAACATGCCCACTGTAATCACTCCTGATATCCCCTGAGCAAACAATGCTCAGGGTGAGGGAATCAGGTGGGTCAGTTTTGGATGGAAATTATCCCTGCAAGTGGGTCAGTTCTGGATGGACATCAACACACTGGGCTCTTGGAGCGGACCAGACGCGCCCTGCCGTAGAGCTTGTTCTTCTACTCTGAACTGCTCACGCATAACCACAAGCGCGGCAGGCAGCTTCTTGCGCGCTTCTAGCTTGTTCCCTGTGCTCTGGCTCTTCTTCCGGTCATACCGGGGTGACTTGCCGCGCTCGTTCAGCGTGCGCTGGAGCGACGCCGGCGCGGTCAAGCGTGCGTACCAGATAGATCCACGCAGTTCGAGATTGAGATCAGACATAGAAAAAGGGTCTGGTTGGGCAGGGTCCCGTGACAGCGACCCGTAACAGGTAGATGTACCTGTCCAACGGAGACCCTTTCCAACCCATTGATCAATAACAGAAAGATCAATATGGTCAAGCACTTACATGCTTTAATTTTGGTCGGGGTAGCCGGATTTGAACCGACGA
>JBKJQX010000205.1:0-3331 GCA_046594875.1 Vicinamibacterales bacterium | reverse complement strand
GATGCGCACTTCGGCGTGTCCGCGACCTGGGACTTCTACAAGACCAAGTTCGGCCGCAACGGCATCTTCAACGACGGCCTGGGCGTGAAGAGCTACGTACACGTGGGAACCAACTGGGCCAACGCCGCCTGGTACGCGAACGCCATGTACTACGGCGACGGCGGTGGCAGCTTTCTGCCGCTGGTCTCGCTGGACATCGCCGGGCACGAGATGAGCCATGGCGTGAACCAGGCCACCGCCGGTCTTGTCTACTCCAACGATTCGGGTGGCCTCAACGAAGCCAACTCCGACATCATGGGCACGCTGGTCGAGTGGTACGCCAACAATGTCAACGATCCGGGTGACTACCGGATCGGCGAGGAGATCTACAGCAACGGCACCAGTGCATTGCGCTACATGTATGACCCCAACAGCGATGGCAATCTGTCGTACGACTGCTATCCGGCCGGCGGCCTGGGCGGCGTCGACCCGCACTACTCGTCGGGTCCGGCCAACCATCTGTTCTACCTGCTTGCCGAGGGAACCAGCCCGGCTGGAGGCCTCCCGGCCAGCAAGACCTGCAACGTCGGCGACACCAAGAATGCCACTGGCACCGGGTCGCTGGCTGGCATCGGTCGGGATAAGGCCGGTGCCATCTGGTACAAGGCGCATACGCAGTACATGACCTCGGGCACGACGTTCCCGCAGGCGCGGACGGCAATGTTGAGCGCTGCCACCGATCTGTACGGTGCCGCGTCTGCAGAGCGTGCGGCGGTCGCAGCGGCCTGGAGTGCGATCGGCGTCAACTGAGTCGAGCCTGATTGCTGGAAAAAGGCCCGCTTCGGCGGGCCTTTTTTTGCTAGACCTCGATCTCCAGCCCGTCGTGCGCCGCCACGATATCCAGGGGCGCACCGCGACGCGTCAGCTCTTCCAGTCGTCGCGCCTCCTGGCAAAGGCGTTCGATCGCGGCGTCATCGTTGACCGGCTCGTGGTGGAACAGCGCCAGCCGCCGGGCTCCCGCCTGGTGGCACAGCTCGACACCCGCCACGTTGCTCGAGTGGCCCCAGTCCTCGCGAATGGAAACACTGTCGGCCAGCGAATACATGCTGTCGAATATCACCAGATCGGCGTCTCGGAACAACTGCACGAACGTGCGCACGTCCACGGCATTCTCCGGCTTGTGCTCGGCGTCGGTGGAATACACCACGACTTTCCCGTCGCGCTCCAGGCGGTAGCCATAGGAGTCGCCACCATGCAGTTGCAACTGCGCGGTCACCTGGTAACCAGCGATCTCGTACACGCGGCCCGGCTGCAGCAATTCGAACTGGATGTCGGCCCTCATCATCGAAAAGTCCACGGGAAAACTGGGCGCCGCCTGTTGGCGCCGGAACGCTTCCTCGAGCTGCGGCTCGCAGCCATAGATGCGGATCTTCTGGCCGGGAACGTAGGCCGGCACGAAGAACGGAAACCCCATGATGTGGTCCCAGTGCAGGTGCGACATGAAGATGTGGAACTCGCCTGCGCGACCCGACAGGCGGCGCATCGCATCGAGTCCGGCCAGCCGCGCTCCCGAACCCATGTCGAGCAGGACGAAGCGTTCGTCATCGGCTCGCAACTCCACGCAGGAGGAGTTGCCTCCGTAGCAACCGGAGACGTCGAACGGCAGTTCCGAGAGGAAGGCGCGCGCCTTTGGCAGGCTGTCGAGTTTGCGACCCTCTCCCGCCACCAGCGCGGTGGCAAGCTTTTGTCGCAGTTGCTCGATGGTCATCGGTGTCGGCAGCGAGCCGCGCGTGCCCCAGAAGCGAACACGGATGCCCGGGCCGCTTTGCGCCGGGACCGGCGTCGCGCTTGCCGGTATCGGCTGGCTGTCGGTCGTGTCCTGCAGCGCTTCCGCCAGGGAGGCGTGGCACGGAATCAAGGCGTCGAAGCGGCCGATCTGGAAGATCTCGGCGACCATCGGCTGCAGATTGCAGAGGGCCAGTGCCGAGCCGGTGCCGCGGGCCTTCTTCACGGCGATCATCAGCACGCGCAATCCGGCGCTGGAAATGTACTGCAGGCCGCCGAAATCCAGCACCAAGCGCCTGGCGTCGGCCGCGCCGACATGCCGGAGCAGGGCGTCGAGCAAGGTGTCGGCCGTGGAGGCGTCCAGGCGACCGGAAACGGTCAGCACCATCACCGAGCCGTGTCTCGATTCCGCAATCTCCATGTCGTCTCTCCCCTGCGTGCTCGCCTACAGCAGCTCAGTCGTCTTCGCGGTCGCGCAATTGCCGGGCCGACAGGTAGGTGTCGAGTTCCGCCATGTTCTTGAACACGTCCAGGCCGGGAAGCGCCTTGATGATCTCGAACACTTCCTCGATCTGCGGCTGCATGTTGACGAACGCCAGCTCGCCACCGTTTTCCTTCATCCGCTTGCGCGCGATGCCGAAGACCCGAAGCCCGGCGCTGCTCAGGAACTTGAGTCCGGACAGGTCGAACACCAGATGCCGCAGCTGGCCGTCGAACAGCGGCATCAGGCCGTGCTCCAGGTCGGGCGCGGTGGCCGTGTCCAGGCTACCGGTGAGTTCCACGGTGGCCATGTCCCGGCTCGCCAGGTCGAGGTCTCGCTTTATCTGGATTTCGAGCGGCATGGGTCGGTGCTCCGTGGCTGTGGTCAGGATTGGCCGGTGTGGGTCGCGATGAGACGCTTGACCAGGCGAAGTACATTCTGGTCGCCTTCGCGGGCATAAGTCATCTGGTCCAGATAGTGGCGGGCCATGTGGATGCCCCAGCCGCCCTCCCCGCGCAGCTCCTCGCCGGCATTGGCGCGGGGTGCCGGGACCGCCAACGGGTCAAAGGCCGGGCCACGGTCGCGCAATTCGATGGTCAATGCGTCGGCCGAACAGGCAAATGACACCTCGAACTGTTCATGCGGCCGGCCCGCATAGGCGTGATTGACGACGTTGGAAGCGAACTCCTCCAGCGAGACTGCCAGCCCGAACAAGGCCCTCTCATCGATGTCCTGCTCGCGTCCGAAGGCCTGCAGGCGCCCGACCGCATGCATCACGTCTTCCGGGACTGCCTGCAGCGTCATGCGGACATCGCTGGGCAGCGGCACGCCGGCGGCCAGTGACATGCCCGGGCGCAGCACCAGGATCGCAATGTCGTCCGATTGCGTGGCCGCCCCGGCAAAGTCACGGACCGATCGCAGCAGGCCGCGGCTGGTCACCTTGGCCGCCATCCCGGTATACGCCGCCAGGTCGTTCAACAGTCGCTCGTTTCCGAAGCACTCCTCGTCCTCGTTGTACGCTTCGTTGACGCCGTCGGTGTACAGCACCAGGGAGTCGCCGGGCTGCAGCACCAGCTCGGTGCGCGG